>JBILCM010000046.1:0-17086 GCA_044353165.1 Paenibacillus sp. | reverse complement strand
CCTCGGCGGATAACCACCCCGCCACCAAATACGTACTCCCTTGCACTTGTACGATCTGCACTTTCATCAGACTGCTGTCGCGATGGCGATCGTCAGGCTTCCATCCCGCACGCGCATACGACCATGACCTGTCCTCTGCGTCAGTGACCCCATTCACAGCTTCTGTGCTTTGCGGAACAACCGTGCCGGCAGTTGCCGTCAACGGTTCCAAACCAAGCTCACTTAGCTCCGAAGCAGACGTTGCAGCGAGCATCGGTTGCTGATACCCATTGATATGATCATCGATCGCTATGCGGATCAAATACGTGCGGCCAATATCGGCTGCAACGACGATGAAGGCAAGTACGATACAAACGACGAACGCCTTCCAATACGGTAATGCATAACGTGATAAACGGCCGATCAGCTTCCAATCGCCTTGTTCCGCGACCTCGCGTTCCTGATGTATGTCTTCCACGTTCAACCCACCCCCTCATGCGAATCGGTGCGCTGCGCTTCATCATCCATCAATTGTCTGTGATACATATCCGCATAGATGCCCTTGAGTCCCACCAATGCATCGTGTGTCCCTCGCTCCACGATCCGTCCCTCATCAAGCACGATGATCTGGTCTGCGCGACGCACGGACGATATCCGGTGCCCGATGATAATTGTGGTGCGATCTTGCATCACCGTATCCAAACCTGCCAAGATCCGATCTTCCGTATCCGTATCCACCGCCGATAAGCTGTCGTCGAACACGAGAATCGACGGTCGCTTAATAATCGCTCGCGCAATGCTCACCCGTTGCCGCTGACCGCCAGAGAGCGACAAGCCACGCTCGCCGAGTGCCGTATCAAATCCGCCCGGGAACTCCACAATGTTGTCGTAGACTTGGGCGAGCTTTGCCGCATCTTCGACCTCATCCATCGAATGCGGCTTCGGATCAAACGCGATGTTTTCTTTGATCGTGGAAGAAAAGAGAAACCCGTCCTGCGGCACGAAGCCTATGCCTTCTCGCAACGTCGCCAAGGGTACAGTTAAGATATCATGGCCATCCATATACAAGCTGCCAATCGGCGGATTGTACATGCGCACAAGCAAGGAGACGAGTGTGCTCTTCCCGCTGCCGACCTTGCCAACAATGGCAAGTGAGCTGCCGCGCGGCACCTTCAGCGTAATCCCACGCAACGACGGAACTCTGGCTCCTGGATATTTGAATGTCAAATTTTTAAACTCGATTTCCCCGTCCAGTCGCTCGATCTCTTCGCGCGTGTCCGGACCGTCCTTCACTTCTGGCGTCGTATTCAAAATTTCAAGCAACCGTTGTTCCGATGCTGCGCCCCGTTGAAAAACATTAAGCACGCGCCCCACATTCTCGATCGGTCCTATAATAAGCGTTAAATACGTATTGAAAGCGACAAATTCACCGAGAGTGATGACGTCGCGAAGCACCATCACGCCTCCGATAATGACCGAAATTAAGAACGATATGCCCACAATACCTTGGCTCGCACCATTGAACAGTGAGTTGGTCTTTACAAACTGACGATTCGTCTCGACCGCCCAATGATTTGCTTGATCAAACTTAGCGACCTCCTTGCGTTCCTGCACGAAAGCTTTGACAACGCGAATGCCCGCCACAAACTCTTGGACTTTGCTGGTCATTTCGCCGATCGCGTCCTGAATGTCACCCGATTGTTTCATCACTTTGCGGTGAAACCGATAAGCCATATAACTAAGCAATGGGAGCGGCAACAACGTTAAGAGTGTCAACGAGAAGGAAATCGAGACGGCCATGGCGACCACCGTCACACCAATCAAGATGACGGCTTCCATCACCATATAGTAAGCGTTCATCGAAACTTCGCGGATGACACTCACATCGCTTACACCGTGCGCCATCAAATCCCCGATGCGCTTGTTGTTGAAATATTGCACCGGCAGCCGTTCCCAATGCGTAAACAAGTCGTTGCGCACACGTTTTTCCAATAACCTCGACAACCGGAACAAATAAATGCGCGCCACGGATCGAAAAAGTGCCGTCCCGATCGATACGAGCGCGATGCCCATCGCGAACCATACAATCAGTCTCGCATCCAGAGCCCCGTCAACCAACCGATCCGTGAATCGACCCATTAGAACCGGAATCGCAAGCTGTAATAAGGAGGATAAGGATACAAGCACAAAACCGAGTAAATAGGCCCACCGGTACTTCAATATATGTTCACGAAAGATTGTCTTTCGCCCCATCTTCGCACGCTCCCACTTGCAACAAACCATGATAGTAAATAAATCTTCTTTCCTCATCCTATTTGATATAATGTTGTCAGAGTAGCCACTTATGAAACCTAAATTGTCAAAATCGTAACTTTACGAAGGACGCTGATTCCATGGATTTTCTGCAGTTTAAATCACCGCCGCTCCCCCATTATATTGTTGGTGGCGAACGCATATACCCCGTTGGCAAAGTACATCCGCCGCGGGTAAATATGGGTTTCTTCGAGTTGATTGTCGTCTCCAAGGGCAAGTTGGCGATTGCGGAGGAGGGTAGGGAATATCGGATCACGAAGGGACAAGCCTTCATTCTGCGGCCCGATCGAAGTTATACGCCGTTAGAGTCAGCCAAGCGGGAGACGGCGTTCTATTGGGTGCATTTTCATACGACAGGGGTGTGGGATGCAGTGACGCAGACCGAGGCGGGTCCTGGAGGGAAACAGTTATATCCATATGACGAGATTATTCCAAGCAAGGAGTTGATCCGCAAACCTGCGCAACATTTTACACTGGTTGTGCCGCAATTTTGCCAATTAACGTTCCCTGTCAAAATGTTTCGCAATCTCGACCACTTGATCGATTTGAACCGCCATCATAAACCTTCTATCCGTTGGCAGCAGCAGACGTTGTTTCAAGAGGTGTTGCGCGATCTTAACGGCGAACAGCAATACAGTGCCACGTCTTCATCAATCGCGCTCGCAGAGAAGACCGCTCAATTTTTGCGCGAGCATTATCGGGAGTCCATCCACTATAAAGAAATCGGATTGCAATTAAACTTCCACCCCACCTACGTCGCACGCTGTATGCAGCAAGTGTTCGGTGTGACACCGCAGGAATACTTAACGCAGTATCGCATAGAACAAGCCAAATTGTTGCTAATGAATACGGAGATTCCTGTCAGTCGGATCGCTGAGGACGTTGGCTTTGCACATTTCTCCTACTTCACGCAATGCTTCACCAAATCGCAAGGCGTTACCCCGAGCGCTTACCGACGCAATTTCCATCACGGGTAAGTTGAAGTTGCCAATACACATACGCCGCTTCACCGCATTGCTGGAAGCCATTCTTATGTAACACTCGGATAGAGGCCGCGTTGTCTGGTAACGTCTGAGCCGTAATTCGCGCCGCACCGTGCGCGGATGCCCAGGCAACCAGTGCTTGAACCGCTTCTGTGGCATAACCTCTCCCCCAGTGGTGGGGAAGAAAGCCGTATCCAATATCGACCGTGCGGCCATCGTCAGGGTTCCCCTTAAATCCGGCATCGCCAATGATGGCCCCCGTATCTTTGCGATGAACGAGCCAGACGCCCCATCCTAACAATTTCGGTTGCCGGCGTAACGCATCGATATATGCGCTCAGATGACTACCGATCGGATATCCTTGCCGAACAGCCATAAAGAATCGTGCACGTGTGCACGGATAGAGAATCAAACGCTCAGTTTCGATCGGTTGGCCGTGTCTCTTAAGATAGGGATGTAACATCGCACAGCTCACGCCCAGACCCAGGTGAAAATAACCTACGGCCATCGCCACCCCAAGTCCAGTGTGAGCGCCTGGTAACCAAGCTGTTATCCCGTGCTCCGTTGTCATCATGAGGTAGGCAGACGCAAGAAAATATCCCGTGACGACGTAGCAACCAAATTTCACGGCGTACGCCAACCTCCATCTCACGACCAATTCATCGATAACTCGATCCGCGATTGAATCTACAATAGTGGTCAGAATGGTCCCTGTAGCAACAAACAAAGGGGCAGCTAGCATGAACACCATCGCCATCCCGGGCAGTAGTTTCACCATTATGTGTTCTGCTGGCAAAGGTTGCGTCATAATGAACCAACCCAGCCAAACACAAGCGAGTACGAGGGCTGCCACGACCCCTGTAGTCAATCGAAGCGTCAAATTGCTCAAGCCGCACGCCTCCTCTTCATTCAAGTATAAAGTAATTTCAATGCTAGGTGCTATAATTTATAATGATTACAGATAAACCAATCATGTGGGAGGAATGACTGATGCAATATCGTAAATTGGGTAATTCCGGTCTGAAGGTAAGCGCAATCAGCTTGGGCAGCTGGTTGACGTATGGGGGTTATGTGGAGCAGGAGAATGCTGTAAATTCGATCCATAAAGCGTATGAGTTAGGGATCAACTTCTTCGACACCGCGAATATTTACGAGAAGGGTCAAGCGGAGATCGTCATGGGGGAAGCACTGCGAAAATATGCGCGGGAATCTTACGTGCTTGCCACGAAAGTATTCTGGCCGATGAGTGAGGGACCCAACGATCGCGGTTTGTCGCGCAAACACATGATGGAACAGTGCCACGCAAGCTTACGTCGGTTGCAGACGGATTATGTCGATATTTACTATTGTCATCGCTATGACCCCCAAACGCCATTGGAAGAAACGATGCGTGCACTTGATGACCTCGTTACACAAGGGAAGGTGCTTTATGTCGGCGTGAGTGAATGGACAGCAACGCAGATGGCGCAAGCACTCGCCATTGCCGATAAGCTGCTGCTCGACCGCATCATCGTCAATCAACCGATTTACAATATTCTCAATCGGTATATTGAGAAAGAAGTCATTCCGTTCGGTGAAGCGAATGGAATCGGTCAAGTCGTGTTCTCACCGCTTGCCCAAGGGTTGTTGACTGGAAAATACAAGTCGGCTGACGACATTCCTGCAGATAGCCGCGCGGCCAAGCTCGACAATATGAAGAAAGGCATCACGCCAGAAAAAATCGAGCAAGTGAACAAATTGGCCCTCATCGCCGAAGATGCGGGATGCTCCCTTAGCGAGTTAGCGCTAGCTTGGATCCTGCGGCAAGACAATGTTTCCAGCGCACTCGTCGGTGCAAGCCGTCCGGATCAAGTGGAGTCTAACGTCAAGGCATTGCATGTGACACTTTCGCCTGAGATCATTGAACGGATCAACCAAATTTCATAATCATGCAATTCCCATTATTCATACGGTGAGCGTTTGGGATATACTACGACTATCATGCACCGAAACGATGAAGGTGGGGGTGAAGTGGATGCAGTTTGTAAGCCCGAGTTGGGGGACAATTACGATTGAACAGATGGTAGACCACATTCAACGATATCTCCAAGATGACCCAAAGGCCCAACACAAAATTGTGATCGGCACCGATTCCCATACCACGAGAACATCGACCACTTTCGTTACGGCTGTGGTGATCCATCGTGTGGGGAAAGGGGCTCGCTTCTTCTTTCGTAAAGAGCACAAAAAACCACTCTTTGATTTAAGGCATCGCATCTATAAGGAAACAGAATTGAGTCTGAATCTGGTTGAATTGTTAAATTATAAAGGTATGAGTGACTTATTAACCCGGTGGCCGCTTGAAATTCATATCGATATTGGACAACAAGGGGAAACAAAATCGTTGATTACAGAAATCAAAGGTTGGGTGACCTCCGTTGGTTATGTAGCGCGAATAAAACCTGAATCGTTCGGTGCGAGTGCGGTGGCAGACCGGTTCACCGGTTCGTAGGGTGGATGCGAATGTATAAAAATCCCTTCAAAGAGAACAATAATTTTTGGGTGAGCGCATAGGCTTAGGCAGCTCCCACAATAGATGTTACCTAGGAGGGTACCCTACAATGTTCCAACAACAACAGCAACAAACCCAAGTGTCCCAGCAATTGCGTCAAGTGGAGCAACTGTGCCAACAAGTGATTCAACAAACGCAGCAGCACAACCAAGTGTACACCCAGATGGCACAATTGGAACAACAGAACGCGCAACGCATCCAATCGATGTTGCAAGAGCACTACCAAGCGATCAACACGTTGCAACAAGCGATTCAAACTTGCCGTCAGTTGGAGACGAGCATCCGCACACAACTTAGCGTGATTGCTAGCCAACAACAAGCGGGACAACCTTCTCAGTTCAATCAAAGTTATTTCCAATAGAAGCTTGAACGATGGGTTGTTCCCAATGCAGATCTAAGATCTGCTGCGGGGACACCCTTTTTTTGTTTTTTGGCATGTCCTTGTTCCCCCTTGAATACATAGTGAAGTAGACAAAATCCATCCGCGGGGGGGTTGAGTATGCATGATGGATACGTTCGCAGTCTCAATCCTATTCTTTATCACTTCCATTGATACGATACTGCTTATGCGAGGCGTCATCCAAAATTATGGTTATTCATTAGGAACATTATTAAATGGGTTGATCTTTCTGTTGATGGGTATTCTACATCCTTTATATAGCTACCTGATGGACGCATTCACAGCTTTGAACGGCATACGCATGACGCTAGGCCTTATTCTGCTATACTTTGCGGTTCGAATGATAGGAACTGGTGAGGGGTCGATGCATCGAAGTCACTCACGCCGACCTTTTCTCCTGCTGCTTCTGACACTGGCTTGGATCGATATCGTCACTTCCATCGATACCATGATTCTGGTCTCACATGCCTCTCCGAGTGTCGGGGTCACTGTGGTCGGGAATCTGATCGGTACCGGAATGCTGATCGCATTCGCACCGATCTTGTACCGTTGGCTCGAGAGCGCACCTTGGTTGCAATTGTGGGTAGCCGGTTATATGGCATACACCGCAACGATCCAACTCAGACACGAGCCGTTGTTACAACCATTCCAATTCCATCCGCTCATGTTCCATCTCCTTGGCCTCCTGATGATTGTGATCATTGGACTTTACGGTTGGTCACGGATGTATCGTTCATCAATGAAGTAATCCAATTCATATCGAATTGATTGTAATCAATGGGAGCAACCACTGTACATCATCAAGCCGAACGTTCCCAGCAGATTCGGTTAGCGCATTCGCCGTAGCGGTAGCCGAGGCTAGGCGAAGGCTGTCCTCGAAGCATTCTCCTCGGATATAGGATGCGGCCATGCCCGCAACGAATGCGTCACCGCAGCCGACCGGGTTCACCGCTTCCACGGTTGGGATTGTCACATGAAGCAATCGTCCATGTGTACTTGCCACTGCGCCATGCGCTCCCAATGTTACAGCTATGCGTTCCACACCCTGTTGTATCAACTTCTTCATCGCATCGATCAGATGATGCCGTTCTGTCAACGGCTGATCCGCTAATATGGAAACTTCATCTTCATTCGGTTTGATAAAGTCAGGTGCTGCGCTCACGCCTTGCACAAGCGCTTGCCCGCTCGTGTCCAAGAACACAGCGGCTCCCTGCGCTCGGGCAGCACGGGTGAGTGCGGCATAATAATCGACAGGCACCCCTTGGGGCAAACTGCCCGACAATACAACGACCCGAGACTTCGATGCGAGCTGCTCCACCTTAGCAACCAATTGCTTCAGCGCTCTCCCATCCACTTGAACGCCAGGTTCTAGCAATTCCGTCGATGCGCCTGTCGATTCATCGATGGTGTTCAGACACAATCGCGATTCACCCTCAGCAAACACAAAATCATGCTTGATGCCTTGTCGGGTGAGCCCCTCTTCAATAAACTGACCGTTAAATCCCCCGAGGAAGCCGGTAGTTATCACTTCACAACCAAGTTGTTGAGCAACACGTGCGACGTTAATGCCTTTGCCTCCTGGGACTGAGATGATGCGTGCGATACGTTGCACTTTGCCAACTTCCAATTTCGGCACAACATACGTTTTGTCAATCGCTGCATTCAATGTGACCGTCGTAATCATGAACGAATCCCTCGTTACTTATAAATTCTTGGTGCATAAATTGACCTCAAGCCATGCAAACTATACGAAAAATGGAAGGAGCGCGTGAATGTATGCCTGAGAATATGACCTCTTATCAACAGTTTCAACAACAGCGATTCGCAGACCAAGCCCAGCAAGCGGTCGTTGCGCAACAAGCGATCGCGAGTGCTGGTGCAGATTCTTTCTCGCAGAAAGTAACGGAGACGATCACGCAGTTGCGTGCCATTAGCAGTGATCTGCACAATGCACAGAAGCAACTCGAAGCACAGATGGGCGCCCAACAGCGCCAGCTACAGCAGATGCAACAAACGATCGAGAACGTTTGCAAACAATTGCAACAATCATACAATCCGAGATCGATGCTTCAGTAGAGAGAAATAAACCCTGCCCTCCTGGTGAACACGTGTCATGAGGGCGGGTTATGGATTCATTCACTTCGCATGGTCAAGTGCCGTACATAATGCATGATGCTTGCTACATATTGGGTTGCGAACGTTTCGCGCTTCTCTTTTCTTCGCCACTCCCCATCCTCGAACACGTAATACACATTCGATCGATGCACGCCAAGCGGTCCGAAGTGTGTCCCCTGAAACTCGATCAAATCATAACGGTTCCCGTCACTGCAAACGTCCAAAGACAAGAACGGTGTGTCAAGCTTCTCAAAGATGGACTTGCTGTAGTCGAGCAAACCTTCCGGTGGCTCGAGATCGAAAGCGAACTGACCGCTCCCGCTCGCTCTGAAATCTTGGTCTCGCACCCCACGGCGGAAGAAGTAGTATTTGTCCCATAAGACGATGACTTTCCAATCATGCGTGAGCTGGGGGACATACTTCTGCAATACGACTCGGCCGATATAGTCACTCTCCCGATCATAGTGCACGAATTTCTTCTTGAACACGTATTGATCAAGCCATTTGGCTAGAAAATAGCGAATCGGTTGTTTGGGTCGATGGATCGACTTCATGATGACTAGCGCTTCGCGTTTCGTATTCGCGCGGAATACATTCTTGCTCATGCACCCGTCCACCCTTTTGATCACAACCGGAAAATCGTCTTCTCTCATCTGTTTATCCAATTCTTTCGCTGTGGCCAACACCCATGCGGGAAGGGAGTGGATGCCGCGACTCCTTTTTAACACTTCTTGATATCCTTTGTTGTCATGAGCCTTGAAGATTTCATACCGTGGGACTAATGTATTACGCAGCGATAGCTCAAACATGATATCATCAACATAGGACTTGTATTCCGTGTTTTGTGAACTTGAATAAATAATGAGATGGTCTTTCAAATTGACAATGTCTTCTCGGTACACTTGGGGGTACGACATCACACGCACTTCATAACCTGTACTTGTGAGCTGGTGCTTCATCAGATCCATATCGATCCCGCATGCGGGGTAGAAATCTTCGCGCAAGTATCCGGCATGATCAACGATAATGAGTGCTTTCTTCAAAATCACCACTCCTACATCTCAGCTTGCTATTCAGTCACATCTTATCTTTCTTTGCCATTCTTTTCAATCAAGGGTGTACGCTGCATGAACGAACTGCAAATTTTTAATGAGCTCTCGGAACATATTCATCTGCGCATCAACTCTTGCAGAGAAGAACGCCATGACGGCAGCTGGTTTGAACGCAAAGTGCATACGGATTATGATCTGTGGCTGCTGGTCTCAGGGAAGGTGCATGTCGCAACAGATGGTGGAGAGTGTACCGCAAAACCTGGCGATGTCATCTTCTTTTATCCGGATCTGCCTTACACGGCGACGACCGAATCGGACGGTTGTTGTTTTATTTATATACATTTTGATTTTGGCATTGGCGACCGTTATCGTATTCTTGATGATTTCCCCTTAGCGGGTGTGATCGACGGCGAACCATTGATTGAAGAGTTAACCTCGATCATCGCAGCCTTCCAGCGTTTGCAGATGAACGCGTCTATGTCCGGTTTTCGGCTTAAAGGCGCGTTAACGACGCTCTTATCCAAAGTCATCGAACTTTACGGAGACCGGCAGTATGAAGGAAAGTTTAGGAACATAAAAGCAAAAACAGCCACACAGCGGTTAAAAGAATACAATGTGGCTGCCTTGCGGCCCGTGCTGGAATATGTAGAATCCCATCTTCATGAAGCGATTCGAATGAAAGAGCTGGCACACCTTGCGGGCGTATCGGAAAAATATTTTATTACCATCTTCAAAACCACACTCGGGATTACACCCGGTCAATACATGTATCAACTGCGCATGAACCGTGCTCGGGATTTCCTGCACCAACGCAAGTATTCAATCAAAGAAATCGCTGGGTTTCTCGGGTACCCCGATCCGTATTCTTTCTCCAAAGCATTCAAGAAATACTATCACATTCAGCCATCCAAATTTGTGTAACTTAAGGGATGAGCATCACTTTGCCTTTGACCTCGTTGGGTGTGCGGTACAATTCGAAAGCTGCTGCAACGTCTTGCAACGCCATCGTACGGAAGATGACATCTTTGAGTGGCAATCGTCCCGCCTCTAACGCCTCTATCGTCTGCCGCCATTCATTCCCTGGGAACGGTGCGCTATAAGACATCCACGATCCTGTTAACCAAGCTTCCTTGCGGTGAATTTGCTCGAACAGCTTGTGGGAGAATGTGATGTCTCTTGACGGGGTTCCAGTCAGACATATTTTCGACTTCTTCGCGCACAACTCCAGACTTAGCTGCGTCGTGATGGTCGATCCCGCGGTTTCAAGCACCACGTCATACCCTCTGCCGCCCGTGAGTGTGCGCCATGCATCTGTGAAGTTCGGATCGGTCGTCAGCAACGTGTGATCAGCACCCATGTGACGGGCTGTCGCCAATCGGGTTTCATCGATATCAAACACGGTAACCGATTGTGCGCCTAACAATTTCACCCATTGCAATGTGA
Organism: Paenibacillus sp.; assembly: GCA_044353165.1. Taxonomy (GTDB): domain Bacteria; phylum Bacillota; class Bacilli; order Paenibacillales; family YIM-B00363; genus JBILCM01. The sequence goes on along the minus strand of JBILCM010000046.1, from coordinate 6,250 downwards.
GCAATCCGATGTTCCCGCCGCCCAGAATCGCGACATGACCGTCTCCCGCATACCCCATATGCTGCAAAGCATGCAATGCGACCGTCGATGGCTCCACGAGCGCAGCTTCTTCGAAGGGAATGGCGGTGTTGAACGGCAAGACATTATCGACAGGCGCTTTCACATACTGTGCCCAACTCCCGTTCACCCGTGAGCCGATGAACGAATAATGACTGCACTGGGCATAATGACCTCGTGTGCAATCGACACATCGTCCGCAAGGAAGCAAAGGAACGCCCACGACACGTTGACCGATCTGAATTCCGTTGGCTTGCGATCCGCGCTCCACGATGACGCCGGCGAATTCATGTCCTAGGATGATCGGGAAATGATGCGCTGCATCACCCAGTACGCGAGGCAGATCAGAGCCACAGATGCCTGTGGCTTTCACTTCAATTAACACCTCATGGGGCTCGATCCTCGGCATATCCGCTTCCTCATACCGGATGTCTCGGGAAGCATGCAGAACAGCTGCTTTCATTGAAAATCACCACTTCATGGCAGGATATACATCTTTCAGACGTTGATACACGTCCAAATACACACGGTACGCCCTCTCATAAGCAGGCGCATGTGCCGGATTGGGTTGTTGCTCCCGTTGGAATCGCACCGTTCGCTTTACAGCTTCGGCCTCATCCGCATATAAACCGATACCAACACCTGCAAGCAAGGCAGCTCCCAACGTCGTCGCCGAATCCGAAGCGGGCATATGGAACGGTTTGCCGGTCACATCCGCTTTAATCTGGGTCCACAGCTTGCTCTTGGCAGCTCCCCCTACGCTGTAAAGCGCGTGGATAGGCACCCCGCTCGATTCCGCTGTGTCCAAGTTATGCTTGAGCGCCATCGCGCAACCTTCCATGATGGCTCGGAGCAAATGCGCTTGCGTCTTGTCATAAGAGAGGCCTACGAATGTACCTCGGGCATCCGGATCCCAGATCGGGGATCGCTCACCTGCCATATACGGCAAGAAGAGCAATCCTTCGCTACCCGGAGGAATGGAGGCGGCCTGTTGGTCAGCCTGCACGAAGAAGCCATCGTCACCCGGTGTAGCGAATTCGCGTTTAAACCAATTCAGACTGCCGCCGCCCACGGTACCGCCTTGCAAGATCCACTTGCCTCTGACGGTGTGAGCGCTGAGGATGAGCTTCTCGTTCATCACAAGCTTATCCATAACAATGCTCATGCCGCCAGCTTGACCGCCTTGGTCTTGCACCTCGCCGGCTCGCACCGCGCCTGCGCCGAGTGTCGCGCAAGCTGCGTCTAACCCGCCGGCAACGACAGGGGTGCCGATAGCAAGCCCTGTCGCTGCGGCAGCTGCCGCTGTAACAACACCGACGACCTGTGCGCATTCCATGATGGGCGGGAATCGTTCTAAGTCGATCCCCATCGCATGGGCAAGCGATGGTTCCCATTGCTTGTACCCAATATGAAAGAAGTGATACCCATTTCCTTGCGACACATCTTGGGATGCAACATCTGTAAGCTTGTAAACGATATAACTGTTGGATTGCAAGAACATCGCTGTGCGCTCGTATCGCTCAGGTTCGTGTTCCTGTAACCATACCAGTTTTCCTGTGCAATACGATGGAGCCATCGGATTGCCTGAGACCCGGAAGATGGCCTCCTCGCCAATGGTGCGATTCAACTGGGTGCAAGCGTCGACACTGCGGCGATCCAACCAAATCATGGCTTGGCCGAGTGTGTTCCCATGCGAGTCAAGCGGGACGACAGCCCCGCTCTGTCCAGCTACGCCAATCGCTCGAATGTCGTGAGGTAACACACGGGTCGCTTCGAACATGTTCTTCAGTATCGCACAGATCGCCTGCCACCAATGATGCGGATTCTGCTCGGCGTAATCAACGTGCGGATACAACGTCGGATACGCCTCTGTCCCTTGAAACATCACCTCGCCATCCGGCGTGAAGAGCGTCAACTTCGCGCTGGATGTGCCGATATCCATTCCGAGTAAATACCCTTGTGCCACCTAGAACACCAACCTTATCTCGGAATGAATGAATCTGCTTTGCCGATGGAACCGCACAATCTCATTTTGTCCAAGGCCACGGCTTTTGCAGCTTTCTTCGCAAGGCTCATATATGTTCTAGGATCCAAATCTGCATCAGCTTCGGCAAAATGGTCTTTGAGCGCACCCGAGAAAGCGTATTTCAACTCTGTCGCCACATTCATCTTCGCCATGCCCAGTGCCACACTTCGACTGACTTGCGCTTGCGGAATGCCAGACCCGCCGTGCAGAACGAGCGGTACCGCAACCCATTGCGCAATCTGCTCGATACGGTCGAAATCAATGTTCGGTTCTCCTTTGTACATCCCGTGTGCGGTGCCGATCGCCGGCGCCAGGGTATGAACCCCGGTCAATCTGACGAACGTTTCGCATTCTTTCGGATCAGCCAATGTAGCCATATGGTCATCGACAGATATATCATCTTCCACCCCGGCAACCTTCCCGAGCTCAGCTTCCACATTCACACCGTAACGATTGGCCAATGCAACGACTTGCTTCGTGACCTCCACGTTGACATCAAACGGATGCATCGATTGGTCGATCATGACCGATGTATATCCCGCTTCGATACACTTAGCGATAAGTTCCACATCTTGGCAATGATCCAGATGGAGCGCGACAGGCACGTTCACTTGACTTGCGGCTGTTTTGGCCATGGCCGCGATATAAGCTGCGCCAAGATGTTTCACCGTACCGACCGTCGTTTGCAAAATCACGGGCGAACGTTGTTCTTCAGCCACTTCAATAACGGCTTGCAGCATTTCGAATGTATGGACGTTGAACGCTACAACCGCATATCCTTGGGCTCTCGCCTCGGTGAGCAAGGGTGTTGATGAAACCAGTGTCATAGAATCAAACCTTTCGTTAATTTTCGTACCAGTCGCTTGGAATTGCATCTTTCTCTAATGCCAACAATTCTTTGATGATCGCGTCCGCATCCGCAATGGAATTGATGAGTGGATCGGTCATCATCGCTCTGCGCAATTTCGTGAAGCTGCGTTCAATAACGGCTTCTGCTGTCAATTCATGCGTGTCGAGGATGACTTCTTGCATCCCGCGAATCCCGCGCGGCATCTCGCCAACAGGGCGAGGCGTGATCGCATCCATGGTGGAATCACACACCAACTCGATGAACGCGTCATGACTCATATTCGTCACTGCACCTTGGTTGAGTGTATTGATAAAGAACGGTTTCCCCAAGTTGCCGACCATATTCTCGATAATATCCGTCGCGTGATCCGGACCGAATGTGGTCATGTACGCAGAGATTGGAATCTTCCCTTCGATGAATTGGTCGACTTGTTCCCACATCTCGGCATGGCGCTTGTAGCGATCTTCGGTTTCCCAAATCGACAACGGCGGGATGGCTTCTTGCAATTTGCCATGACCTTGCCAGAACCGTACATATTCCTTGGTGTGAGATACGACGGTAGGGATATACCCGAAGACGTCATATAGTTGATATCCAATCGCATCGTTGAAGAGCGCTTTCGCCCCCGTGTCGCCGCCATCGGTAGCGGTCTCAGCTGATTGACGGATCGATTCTGCAATGAGCGGCGCAACATTCTTGCCTTCGTACTCTGCTTTCAACAACCAAGTAAAATGGTTCACACCGGCAATCCGGAAGTCAAAAGCTGCATCTATCGCATCGGTGTATTGATCGAGTTGTTGAATAATACCAGCACGCTTTGCGTAATTTTTCTTCACGTGCGGCAAGTGCAACCCGTCACAAAGCGCAAAACTTTTGAGCTTCGGCGCATAACGCTGGATCGCAATACCATGAATGGTGGATGGATTAATGTAGTTAATGACCCATGCATCCGGACAGATCGCCTCGATATCACGCACACATTCCATAATAACAGGCAGTTCACGCATCGCTCGGAAAATGCCGCCTGGCCCGATCGTATCCCCTGAACACATCCGAATTCCGTATTTCAGTGACACTTGACAATCCATTCCGCGGTATTTGACCGTATCTTTGGCAAAACTCAATACGACGAAATCCGCATTCTTCAGCACATCCTTGCGGTCTGTTGAACCTTCAACTTTCAACTGCACTTGCTGATCTTGCGCCACCATCTTAGCGAGCGTCACCATCTTGTTCAGGCGTGCTTCATCCGTGTCGACGAAAGCCAACGTCCCTTTGTTCAAATATGGGGAGTGCACCATCTGCCAAATCACTTGCCTGCCAAAAAATAAACTTCCTGCACCAATCACAACAACTTTCGGATTCAATGTAATCCCTCCAATATGAGAATAACCTTCATTATAGGGATGCACTGTCAAATGAACATATTCAAGAGTTTGGACATGATGTCAAATCGTACGATCAGTGCAAGCCGCGCACATTCTGATCGTTGATCAACTGAACCTTCTCCCGTGATGTTAGCTTCCGTGGCGAACTTGATGATCGCAATTGCCCGTTGATTACGGCAGGATCCGCTGTGCGTTCCAAGAGGATGTTCGTCAGTCGCTGACGATATTCTCCCAATTGTTCTGGCTGTGTCGACGCAACGTTCACAAGCTCGTCCGCATCTTCCGCGAGATGAAACAACAATTGTTCCCCATCTTCCTCAAACCATATGTACTTCCATACGCCGTCCGTCACCATCAATGACCGTTTCCCCGGTATCCCGAATTCACCGAGCAGCGTCTCACGAACTGCTCCTGCTGGATCGTTCACTACGTCCCATAAGCTTCTCCCATCCAAACCCTCTGGTATCGGCAGCCCCGCAATGCTAAGACAAGTCGGCATAATGTCTTGCAAGCCCACCGGACTGTGATTGACTCCCGGCAACCATTCTGTACCCATGATGTGATTGAGGTCTCCTCGCACAGGCGGCGTTACAATGAACGGAATATGGCACGCCCCTTGGGTAAAGTTCGATTTGAACCATAACCCGTGGTCTCCCATGTTATCTCCATGATCGGATGTGAAAATAAACCACGTGTTTTCGAGCATCCCTTCTTCGCGCAACGTTCCGATGATACGGTTGATGGCGCGGTCGACATGCGTAATCATCGCATAGAACGATTTGCGCGCCAGCTCCGTCTGTCGCGGTGACATCATGTCGCCGCCGAACGTGGCTGCATTGCGCTGATGATATAGCGCATGATCCTGTGCCCAATCACCCATAACGGGTGTAGGAATTTCATCGTCATCGTACATATACAAATCTTGCATCAATGGTGTGAGTGGCGGGTGCGGTGCGGTGAACGATGCCCACAAGAACATCGGACGCGTCCAATCGCGGCGTTTGATCGCCTTGCAAGATTCGTGCGCAATCCACTCCGTCGGATGCAAGTGATCCGGCAGGTGCCACGGCGTCGTAGCGGCGTATTCATTGCTCGCAATACCGTGCGCGAACGCGCGTCCGGGATAACCCTGCTCCGCAAGCCACTGCTCGTAATCATCATATCCGCGTTTGCGTTCCTGGCCGGCACCCAACATCCGCCCCTCTTCACACAATAGCATGCTGTCAAAGCCGTAATGACACCGCTCTGGATAGACGTGCATTTTACCAACAACGCGTGTTTCGTATCCCCCATCATGCAGTAGTTGCGGCAGTGTAGCACGGGTCGGCAATGCAAATCCCTCACGATAAACGGTAATACCCATCGTATGTCCTTCCAAACCCGTCATGATCGATGCCCGCGCGGGGATGCACACGGGTGTCCCTGAATAAGCTTGCGTAAATCGAACCCCCCTACGCGCTAAAAAATCGAGGTGCGGCGTGCGAACGACGGGATGACCTGCGATGCCCATCAAGTCTGCACGCATCTGGTCAGTAGTAATGAATACAATATTCGGTTGTGTCATGGTACATCACTCCTTCATATGCAATTCTCGATACTGGCTAGGCGTAATGCCTTGGGCGCGTTTGAAAATCCGGTTAAAATACGTGCCTTGGTAACCTACGCTCTCGGCAATATCGTTGATTTTCAGATCGCTGTTCGTGAGCAATGCCTTGGCTTTCTCAAGCCGAATACGCGTAAGATGGTCGATATAATTCTCACCCATCACTTGTTTGAACGCTTTGCTAAGTGCATAAGGCGTTATGCCAAACCGATCGGCACACAATTCAAGTGAGATGTCTTTGGCATATTCTGCTTGCATGAGGCCCACCACGCCAGCAATGAGTGCTTTTAATTCCACCTCTAAGGAGCCTATATAACGCTGTACCT
>JBILCM010000013.1:0-45648 GCA_044353165.1 Paenibacillus sp. | reverse complement strand
GGGAATGCCATTCGTTGTGTTGCCAAATATTTGTGGGATCGCGCTTATGTTCGCAGTGAAACGTTGACTGTAGAAACGAAGGGCGCAGGTGTGCAACCGTTGTCTGTTGAAACCCAAGACGGGAAAGTCGTCAAAGTTCGTGTTGACATGGGAGAGCCGATCTTTCGCGGCCGTGATATCCCAATCATGCGTGAGGGGGAACGTATCATTAACGAGATCATAGAAACGCATGGGCGAACGTTCCAGTTCACCGCTGTTTCCATGGGAAACCCGCACTGTGTGATTGAAGTCGAAGATACGGCACAATTTGACGTAGCTGCATGGGGATCGAAGTTGGAACAACACGCTTGGTTTCCGCGGCGCACGAATGTTGAATTTATCCGTGTCATTTCACCGGAACGCGCTGTGATGCGGGTATGGGAACGGGGGTCCGGAGAGACGTTGGCGTGCGGCAGCGGCGCTTGTGCGGTATTGGTCGCATCCGTGATGACGGGGAGAATGAAGCGTAACGCCACGATTGATTTGCCAGGCGGTGAGCTGTTTATTGAGTGGGATGAAAGCAACAATCATGTCTATATGACAGGTCAAGCGCAAGAAGTGTTCGAAGGGCGGTTGGGCGAATGACCAGACGGGATTTCAGAACCGAACTGCAGCAACGCATCCTCATTGGCGATGGTGCCATGGGTACGTATTTGTATCAACTGGGTTTACCCGTTGGTTTGTGTTCAGAGGATTTTAACATGACACGGCCCGATGTGATTCAAGACATTCATCGACGTTATTATGATGCGGGTGCGCAAGTCATTGAAACGAATACGTTCTCAGCCAACCGATTAAAATTGTCGAAATACGGATTGCAGGACGACATTCCGGCTATGAATCATGCCGGTGTGAGGAATGCACGGGAAGCTGTTGGCCAGGAAGCATTCGTAGTCGGCGCGGTGGGATCGATCCGGTCCGGAATAAGAAGTTTTATTGCGGATGAAGCCTTAGAATTTGCATTCCAGGAGCAGATTCACGCATTGCTGGGGGCAGGCGTCGATGGGTTGCTTCTTGAAACATTCTATGATGTTGAGGAAGCCTTACTTGCGCTTCGTGTTGCTCGCAAACTCACAAGCGATCCTATCATTTGTCAACTTGCAATCGAGGCGGGATCAACCAATCAAGACGGCGTATCGCTCGATGCACTTTGGCAAAGGTTGCTGGACGAAGGTGCCGATGTGGTTGGCTTGAATTGCCGAACCGGTCCTTATGGCATCATTCGTGCTTTAGAAAAACTGCAAAGATCATCCCATTATCCACTGTCCATCTTCCCCAATGCAGGACTACCTGCATATGTGGATGGCGCTTTCACTTATTCCGCAAGTCCGGAGTATTTTGGGCAGAGCGCAGTCACATTAGCAAAACTTGGCGCGAATCTAATCGGAGGCTGTTGCGGAACAACTCCAGAGCATATTGCTGCGATTCGTCGTGCTTTGGCCATGGAGAATGACCATGATGACTCTATTGGTAAAATTGTGCCGATGGATACGCAAAGACCGTTGGGCACAATCGTTGTGTCGCCCTCTGCGGAGCAATCGCAGCCAACGCAACCTAACGCAAAGGATAGCGTGGATCATTCCGTTCAAAAACCATCTTTACTTGACATTGTCAAAGAACGGCATACCCTCTTAGTGGAGTTAGATCCTCCACGGGATCTTGCGATTGATAAATTCATGCTCGGCGCCCAAGCGCTTCATGCCGCAGGTGTGGATGCAATTACGATGGCAGATAATTCATTAGCTATGACGCGAATGAGCAACGCTGCACTTGGGTTTTTAATTCAGAACCGTTTAAGCGCGCGTCCTCTTGTGCATATCGCTTGTCGTGATCGGAATTTGATTGGAACGCAATCGCATCTTATGGGGTTACATGCGATGGGGATTGATCATGTGTTGGCAATCACAGGAGATCCCGCGCGCTTCGGCGATTTGCCGGGATCAAGTTCTGTGTATGATGTCACTTCTTTCCAAATGATTCGAATGATTAAACAAATGAATGAAGGATTATCATTCTCTGGGAAACCGTTGAAATCAAAGTCGAACTTCAAAGTCGGTACTGCGCTGAATCCGAATGTAAAATATCTTCACAAGTCCATAGAGCGACTCGAGAAAAAAATTGAGGCCGGTGCTGACTTCGTGATGACACAACCGGTGTATGACCCCGAATTGATCGTTCGACTATATGAAGCAACAGAACATTTGCAAATTCCGATTTTCATTGGTATTATGCCGTTTACAAGCGGACGGAATGCAGAATATCTGCACAATGAAGTACCTGGAATTTCATTGTCCGAAAACGTGCGGCAGCGAATGTCGGGGTTGGAAGGTGAAGCAGGACGTAACGTTTCTTTGGAAATTTCAAAGGAAATCATCGATGTCGTTATGGCGAAGTTTCATGGCATTTATTTGATTACTCCCTTCATGGCTTACGAGATGACAGTAGAATTGACAAGGTATGTACGGGACAAGGCGAAGCAGGGTTCCCACTTGTACCCTCTGGTAAAATAAAGTAAGATATAGGAACAATATTCATGATTAGCACCTAGGAAAAGGCATTGTGCGCTCTTGAATATGCAAGGAGGAATCGGGCAACTATGGCTATCAAATTAATTAATATCGGATTTGGCAACATTGTGTCAGCCAATCGTATCATTTCCATCGTCAGTCCGGAGTCTGCACCGATCAAGCGCATTATCCAAGAGGCTCGGGACCGCCATATGCTCATTGATGCGACATATGGAAGAAGAACGCGAGCAGTGATCATCACGGATAGCGATCATGTAATTCTCTCGGCTGTACAACCTGAGACGGTTGCTCATCGTTTATCAAACAAAGATGATGATCACGTTGAGTAAACACCTTATGACACATACGGCTTCTCTTACAAATACAGTTGGTTTAGAGGTACGGAATATGACGAAAGGTTTGGTATTCGTTCTTTCCGGTCCATCAGGTGTAGGCAAGGGAACATTATGTTCCCAGTTGAGAATTTTATCACCTGAATTAGTATATTCCGTCTCAGCTACGACTCGCGCTCCAAGACTTGGTGAAATAGAAGGCGTCAATTATTTCTTTAAAACCAGGGAACAATTTGAAGCTATGATCCAAGCTCACGAATTGTTAGAATGGGCTGAGTATGTGAAGAATTATTATGGAACGCCGAAATCGTTCGTTCAACAAACGATCGATCAAGGGAGAGACGTCATCCTAGAAATAGAAGTTCAGGGAGCTTTGCAAGTCAAGAAACATTTTCCAGAAGCGATTTTTATTTTTGTCCTGCCTCCTTCTTTGGGTGAATTGGAGCGACGAATTACGAATCGCGGCACTGAATCGGAAAGTTCCATTCTCAAACGAATGGGTGTTGCAAGGGAAGAACTAAAGCAAATCGAATTTTATGATTATGCGATTGTGAATGATGACCTTGAGCAAGCTAGCAACCGCGTACAAAATATCATCGAGGCAGAGCATTGTAAAGCGAAACACAAACTTCCAATCGTAAAAAATTGGATCGAAGGGGTGTAAGTGATGTTATATCCATCTATAGACAAGTTAGTAGAGAAAGCTGGAAGTAAATACTTACTCGTTGTTGCTGCATCAAGACGAGCAAGGATGTTGCGAGAAGGAGCTCGTACAGATATTCGCAATCCCAAGTCAAACAAACAGGTTGGCGTTGCGCTTGAAGAAATATTTACCGATCAGATTGGATACGAGAAAATCACGAGAGATAACGTGAAATAAGAACAAATAACGGATAAACAACCCTTGCGGTTGTTATTTTTTTCTAGGGGGCGTGGGACGGTTGTTACAAGGGAGAACGATCATCCTCGGTGTTACAGGGGGAATTGCGGCATACAAATCTGCAAGTCTCGCTAGTCGTTTGGTGCAGCTTGGCGCAGACGTGCGTGTTGTGATGACAACATCCGCCGTAAAATTTATTACACCGTTAACATTCCAAGCAATTGTCAGAAGCCGTGTCATCGTTGATACGTTCGATGAGGCAGAGCCGTCCGTCATATCGCACATTGATCTCGCAGACCGTGCAGATGCCATTGTGGTTGCGCCTGCGACTGCGAATACAGTCGCAAAACTTGCGCTTGGCCTAGGGGATGACATGTTGTCAACCATCTTGTTGGCTTCACGAGCTCCTGTATTCGTTGCGCCAGCGATGAACGTTCATATGTACAATAATGCAATTGTGCAATCACATATGCAGACGTTGAGGGAAAGAGGATACACCTTTATTGAACCCGGCGATGGTTTTCTTGCATGTGGATATACGGGCAAGGGGCGAATGGCTGAGCCGGAACAGATTGTGAATATCATGACGGACAAGCTATCCACGTTACGCGATCTTGAAGGACTTAATGTGCTCGTTACAGCTGGCAGAACCGTTGAGCGGATTGATCCCGTTCGTTTTTTAAGCAATGATTCGTCAGGTAAAATGGGGATAGCGATTGCAATGGCAGCCCGCGATCGAGGTGCGAAGGTCACCTTGATCGCAGGTCGCACAGACATCAAGTTGCCTGATGGTGTTACGATTGTTCGTGCTTCTTCAGCACAAGAAATGCACGATACCGTATTCACACATTATGATGATGTGCAAATTGCAGTAAAGACAGCGGCTGTAGCTGACTATCGGCCTGTCCGCACAGAGACTCAGAAGATCAAAAAAACGGATGAACGGCTCATGATTGAGCTTGAACGAACACCGGATATTTTACGGGAGATGGGCAACCGAAAAAATTCACAGGTTTTGGTCGGTTTTGCAGCAGAGACGCAGGAGCTTGAGCGAAACGCAATCAACAAAGCCATTTCCAAAAAATGCGACTTCATCATTGCGAATGACGTGTCATTACCGGGAGCAGGGTTTTCCACAGACACGAATATAGTCTCCATCTATCACCAGGAAGGTTTGTTGGAAACGATGCCTTTACAATCCAAACGAGCTATAGCAGAACGAATTCTGACCCTAGCATCTGAAAAATACCGATTGAGAATGGGTGAGAGGAACGATCTGAGATGATTGCGAAAGTGATCGTTGATTCGATTGCGTCAGAGACGGACCGTCCATTCGATTATTTGATCCCCAGGGCATTCATGGATCTTGTTCAGCCGGGAATTCGTGTAATTGTGCCCTTCGGAAGAAGGACGCTTCATGGTTTTGTTATTGACAAGCATGCCCAATCCCAAACGCCTGTAAACAAATTGCGGCCTATTACCTCGTTGCTTGACACCACACCTGTCCTGACGCAAGAGTTGCTCGATTTAGCCCTTTGGATGAGTGAAAAGTATGTGAGCCCCAAGTTTACATCGTTGTCGGCGTTGTTGCCTGGCGCGCTAAAGACAAAATCAAATGTGATGGTATCACTTTCTGAATTTAAGGCAAACGAAGCCTTTGTAGCACAGCCGGAACTCCATAAACTTATCGATTATATTCGCGTACGCAAAGAAGTTGCTGAAGAAGTCTTGTTGGCTACTTTCGCAGATCAACTTGACATGATAACTTCAGCATACGGGCAAGGAATCATTACAAAGAAAACCCGGATTAGAGATCGTCTTGGTGTTAAACAGGTATTTGAAGTTTCGCTTGTTGCAAGCAAAGAATCCTTGTTGCGGGCAGCTGGTGAAGCAAACCGCAGGGCTCCCCAACAAGCGAAGTTATTGCATGTTTTGATGGATCAGGAGGGGCCTTGGATCTTGTCTGAGTTGCTTCAATATGTGCAATCAAGCGCTTCTGCTGTGAAAGCACTAGAAGCAAAAGGACTGGTTCGAATACAAGCGAAAGAAGTGGCGCGAAACCCCTTTGCCAATCGCCGGTTCACCCCATCTTTGCCATTGCCGTTATTACCGCAACAAGCCTCGGCGTTGTCTGAAATTCAGCGTGCAATACACTCGGGTTCCCACAGCGCTTTCCTGCTTCACGGTGTAACGGGCAGCGGGAAGACTGAAGTATACTTACAGGCGATGCAAGCCTGTTTGGATACAGGGAGATCGGCCATTCTCCTCGTTCCAGAGATTTCGTTAACCCCGCAGACGGTCGATGCATTCATGCAGCGTTATGGCGATCGTGTCGCTGTTATGCATAGTCGACTCTCACAAGGGGAGAAGTATGACGAGTGGAGGAAAATGGCCACCCAGCAAGTGCGTATCGCGATTGGCGCTCGCTCAGCGATCTTTGCGCCCTTCACGAAAATCGGATTGATTATCGTGGATGAGGAGCATGAGTCCAGTTACAAACAAGAGGAATCGCCAAAATATCATGCGCGAGATGTCGCGTTGCAACGGGGCTTGCATCATGGAGCCACCGTTGTATTTGGTTCTGCAACGCCTTCATTAGAGTCGTATTTTCATGCACATAAAGACCTACTACAATTGCTAGACATGCCTAGCAGGGTCAACGGACAACCGCTGCCCAACGTTTCTGTTGTGGATATGCGTCATGAACTCCGAGACGGGAACCGCTCCATGTTTAGCGGCTTACTCCGGGAAGCAATCACCCGCCGTTTAGAACGTGGTGAGCAATCCGTCTTGTTGTTGAATCGACGCGGTTATGCATCATTTGTTTTGTGTAGGTCGTGTGGGTTTACCGTTCAATGTCCCCATTGTGAAATTACGTTAACTTATCACTTAACCTCCCGCCATTCACGTTGTCATTATTGTGGGTATTCCGAACGGGAAGTCCACGCATGTCCAAGTTGCGGGAGTGAGCATATTCGCCATTTCGGAGCAGGGACACAACGTGTTGAAGAAGAGTTGACCAAGTTGTTTCCAGGCATTCGCTCTATTCGCATGGATGTTGATACGACAACAGCCAAAGGATCGCATGAGAAGCTGTTAAGCACTTTTCGTGATCGGAAGGCCGATGTGTTGCTTGGCACGCAGATGATTGCCAAAGGTTTGGACTTTCCCCATGTCACCTTAGTTGGTGTAATTAGTGCCGATACGATGTTGCGTTTGCCTGATTTCCGTGCTACAGAGCGAACATTCCAGCTTCTCACGCAAGTATCCGGTCGAGCGGGGCGTCACCAATTGTTGGGGGAGGTCATCGTGCAGACATATACGCCTGAACATTATAGTATTCAATATGCGGCTAATCATGACTATCGTGGTTTTGCGCGAAAAGAGTTACTCGTTCGTAAGGAACTTGGATATCCGCCTTATCGGAAACTTGCGCTTGCTACATTATCTCATGATGATCTTTCACGCCTCGTAAAGGTTAGCGATGCGTTCGCGAAAGCGATGAAGCAACGCCTTGCTGAATCTAGTGATGTCGATACAGAACTGTTAGGCCCCGTTCCATCTCCAATTCCAAAGCTGAAAGATAGATATCGATTTCAATGCGTGGTAAAATATCGGGAAGAGACGAAAGTAAGAGAAATGTTGCGCGAAATAACAGATGGTTTCTTGGATGAAATTCGAAAGACATCGCTGGGCATCCAGATTGATATCGAACCACAGGTTTTGTTGTGAAAGGAGTTAACCATGAATGGCCATTCGCATGATTGTAAAACATCCAGATGATGTATTGCGTGAAATTGCTCGTCCCGTGCCTAAAATTACACCGAATGTACAAAAACTTTTGCGCGACATGGCGGACACGATGTATGAAGCCAATGGTGTCGGATTAGCGGCACCCCAAGTTGGAATCTCCAAACGTGTGATTGTGATCGATGTTGGCGATGAGCATGGACTCATTGAAATGATCAATCCGGAGTGGATTGAGATGGAAGGCGAACAGTTCGGCCCGGAGGGTTGTTTGAGCATCCCCGGATTGCAAGGCGATGTGCGTCGTAAGGAGCGCGTGAAAGTGAAAGGCTGGAACCGTGATGGACATGAACTCATTATCGAAGGAACGGGATTGCTAGCTCGCGCTTTTCAACATGAGATCGACCATCTCAATGGCATCTTATTTTTAGATATTGCTGACCGGATTTATGAACCGAAACCAGGTGATGAGGAAGAAAGCGACGTATGATGAACCAGCGTTCAACCGCCATAATCTTTATGGGAACACCTGCGTTTGCCGTGCCATCATTGCGCGCATTGTTGGAAGCAGGCCATCATGTCGCGGCGGTTGTGACACAGCCAGACCGACCCGTAGGTCGCAAGCGCGTGCTCACCCCGACACCTGTGAAAGAAGAAGCACTAAAGCACAATCTACCTATCCTCCAGCCTGCCAAGTTAAGGAATGCCGATGCGGTTGCGCAATTGGCCTCCTTCCAACCTGATCTTATTGTGACAGCCGCTTACGGACAAATTTTGCCCAAATCCGTTCTGGACTTGCCCAAATACGGATGTGTCAATGTTCACGGCTCATTGTTGCCCAAATATCGAGGTGGTGCACCAATTCAACGATCGATCATGCTTGGTGAGACGACAACGGGCGTGACTCTTATGTATATGGCCGAAGGATTGGATACTGGAGACATCATCAATTCTGTTCTGTTACCCATCGCTCCTGAGGCAGATTCGGGGTCTATTTTTCATGCTTTAAGCGAGGCTGGAGCTGCATTACTCCTCCAAACCTTGCCTGCTATTTTTAGCGGCACGGCACCTCGTATTCCACAAAATCCGAATGAAGCGTCCTATGCACCGAATTTGTCCCGTGATGACGAACGGATTGATTGGGGTCGTCCGGTTATGCAAATATACAATCAAATTCGCGGTTTATCACCTCAACCGGGAGCATTCACATTATGGAACGGTGAAGTTTTTAAAATTTGGAAGGCGCTGCTTCCTGACCCGTCAGAGACGACAAACGTAACTCCTGGTACTGTGCTAGCAATCTCAGACGAGTCATTAGCCATTGCTGCTGGATCAGGTGTGCTTAGAGCGACTGTTGTTCAACCTGCCGGCAAAAAAATTTTGACTGTAGCCGAATTAAACAGAAACGGTCAGCTTAAGCCTAACGTTGTGCTTGGCGAGCACATAGGAGGAAATGTATGAGTCGTGCGTCCCGACCGATCGGAGCTCGTGAGTTGGCCTTAGAAGTGTTGCTTGCTGTAGACCAACAGGGCGCTTATAGCAATTTGGCGTTGAATGAAGCGCTTGAGCGCCACCGACTCGAGTCAAGAGAAGCCAACCTCACAACTGAACTTGTTTACGGGACCATCCAAAGACAGAACACCATTGATGCGATGTTAAATCGTTCCATTCATAAGGGGATTGCGAAGCTGCAACCGTGGGTAAGATGCTTGCTCAGATTGAGCGCTTATCAATTGTTTTACTTGGATCGAGTGCCTGGGCATGCTGTGGTCAGCGAAGCGGTGAATATTGCCAAACGGCGTGGACACGCGGGCATCTCAGGACTTGTGAATGCTGTTCTAAGGAAACTTGCGGCACAACCTGGGTTACCACAACCACCCGACGGTTTGTCACCGGAAGAAACGATTGCTTTTCACTATTCTCATCCTCCTTGGCTGATAAAACGTTGGATCGTTGCATACGGCCATGATACGGCTATCCATATTGCCTCTGTCAATAATATGCCGCCACACATGAGCATTCGGGTGAATCGACTGCGTACAACTCGAGATGACTTTATACAAAAATTGCAAGCTGATGGATTCAGTCCAGACGTTTCGCAAGTGAGTCCGGATGGAATAATCCTCACAGCGGGAGGGAGTGTAGCTCCTACAGAATGGTATAGGACAGGATATTGCAGTATTCAAGATGAAAGCTCCATGCTAGTCGCTGCCGTTCTCAACCCAATGCCGGGCATGCGCGTGTTGGATTGTTGTGCGGCGCCTGGAGGTAAAACAACACATCTTGCCGAGTGGATGGATGACCAAGGATCGATTGTTGCTTGTGATATTCACCAACACAAATGCGAACTGATTCAAAAACAAGCATCCCGACTCGGTTTGCTCAGCATCCAAACGCAATGGGCAGATGCAACTCAATTGCACCAAACGTTCGAGGAAGCGACTTTCGACCGCATTCTGGTTGATGCTCCATGTTCCGGATTTGGTGTCATTCGTCGGAAACCCGACATCAAATGGACGAAATCAAATCAAGATTTGGAGGCACTCGTGAAGACACAGCGAAACATTCTCAACTCAGTCCATAGGTTGCTAAAACCTGGGGGCGTGCTTGTGTACAGTACGTGCACGCTCGAGGATGCAGAGAACGAACGTCAAATAGAGAGATTTCTTCAAGAGCATTCCGATTTTGCTCTTGATGAACAATGGTCTAAAATGATCAACCCAGAAGTGCTTGAACGTTGCCATAAACGAGAGGGCATGATTTCTATATTGCCAAGCGATTTTGGCTCAGATGGCTTCTTTATCGCTCGCCTTCGCAAGTCGTAAACCACACAGTTTGTAAATTTGTGTTAAAATAAAGGGACTCTGTTTACAATATACAATAAATCAAGTAATCTGACAGGCAGGGATTGGTATGAAAATAGAAGAAACACCTGAGTTACCTTTTATCTATGACTTACCCCTTGAAGCATTACAACATTGGCTTAAGTCGCAAGGTGAGCCTGCTTTTCGCGCCGGTCAAATATTTGATTGGTTATACGGAAAAAGGGTAGGTTCCTTTGAAGGGATGACGAATCTGTCCAAGGAACTGCGTCAGAAGTTGGAACAACATTATCAGTTTGTTCAACTGCAGGAAATTACGAAGATGGTTTCGCAAGACGGTACAATTAAATTTTTGTTTGGTTTATTTGACAATCATGCCATTGAGACCGTTATTATGAGACATAACTATGGAATTAGCATTTGCGTGACCACACAAGTTGGATGTCGCATTGGTTGCACATTTTGTGCTTCGACGCTCGGAGGTCTAAAAAGAAACCTGCACGCAGGTGAAATTGTCGCACAGGTTGTGCATGCGCAAAGGTTACTTGATGAAACTGAAGAACGAATCAGCAGCATCGTGGTTATGGGTTCGGGAGAACCTTTTGAAAATTATGATGCGACAATAGCTTTCCTGAAGGTCATGACACATGACAAAGGCATGAAGATTGGGCAGCGCCATATCACCGTTTCGACGAGCGGTATTGTGCCTCAAATTCGGGCATTCGCCGATTGGAACACGCAGATCAATCTGGCCATTTCAATCCACGCGCCCAACAATGAGTTGCGCTCGAAGCTCATGCCTGTCAACCGAAGATATCCTTTGGCTGACGTCATGGAAGCCTGTGCTTATTATATTCAAAAAACAGGACGTCGAATCACATTCGAATACGCCCTTATCAATGGCGTGAATGATCAACCGGAGCACGCAGAGCAATTGGGGGATTTGTTAAAGCCGTTGTTATGCCACGTAAATTTAATCCCTGTTAATTTTGTTCCGGAGCGGGATTATGTTCGAACTCCGAAAGAAGCGATTTTTACCTTCAAACGAATTCTGGAAGGTAAACTAGTCAATACGACGATTCGCAGAGAACAAGGTCATGATATTGCAGCCGCTTGTGGTCAATTGCGAGCGAAGCATATGGAGTCGTCCGTGAGGTGAGACTGATGTTGAGATCAGCGTATAAAACAGATGTGGGACGTGTGCGTTCCGTAAATGAAGACCGCGTTGTAGTCCAACCCGTTGCAGACGATTGTTTACTTGCGATGGTGGCGGATGGCATGGGTGGTCATCAGGCGGGTGAAACCGCCAGCCAGATGACTGCCGAGCTATTAACGTCTTCATTACAATCTTCGAATCAACCAGAAGGTATAACCGAACGCGCAACGATGGTCGGTGAAGCCATACGCCAAGCGAATGCGAGAGTGTTCGAAGTCGCTTCGATGAAGGAGCATTACTTTGGCATGGGTACGACGGTTACAATCGCGCTTGTTGACGAAAAACAAGTCGTGATCGGTCACATCGGTGATTCTCGTGCGTATTTAATTAATCACGATGAGTTTTCGCAATTAACGGAAGATCATACTTTGGTTAATGAATTATTAAAAACAAAACAGATTTCACAAAATGAAGCTGCGCAGCATCCTATGCGCAATGTAGTTACGCGAGCATTGGGAACAGAATCCACGGTCGAAGTTGATATTGCCAATGTGCAGTGGAAGAAAGGCGATACGCTTTTAATTTGCAGTGACGGCCTCTCCAACATGATCGGACCTGAGGATTTAAAGCGTACCGTATGTAGCAATGCATCCATCGATGTGAAAGTGGATCAATTGATGACAATGGCGCTGCAAGCTGGTGGAGAAGACAACATTACGGTGGTGCTGGTTTCCAATGATTAGGAAACAGCGACGGAAGAGAGGCGAGACCGCATGAACCAGACTACAATTTCGGGACGTTACGAATTGATGGAGCGCATCGGCGGCGGTGGAATGGCTTTAGTCTATAAAGCGAAAGACACATTATTAAATCGTAATGTCGCAATCAAAGTGTTGCGTCATCAATATATTTATGATGAAGAATTTGTGCATCGTTTTCGCAGGGAAGCACAATCTGCTGCATCATTGTCTCATCCGAATGTCGTCAGTGTCTATGACGTAGGCCAGGATGGGGACACCCATTTTATTGTGATGGAGTACGTTGAAGGTTCGAATTTGAATGAAATTATTAAATCGCAAGCTCCGTTGCAGGTATCTGCAGCTGTACATATCGCTACACAGATTTGCAATGCGCTTGACCACGCACACTCGAATGGAATTATACACCGTGATATTAAACCCCATAACATCCTCATCGGAAATAACGGTCGTGTAAAGGTGACGGACTTTGGTATTGCGAGGGCAATTACATCTTCAACCATTACCCAGACGGGGGCCGTTGTCGGCTCGGTGCATTATTTTTCTCCTGAACATGCCAAAGGTTTGGCCACGAACGAAAAATCAGATATTTACTCTCTTGGCATTGTCATGTACCAGATGGTTACGGGGAAGCTTCCATTCGTTGGTGAAAGCCCAATCAGTGTCGCGCTCAAACATATGCAGGAACGAGTAGAAGATCCTAGAATTGTAAATCCCATGATCCCGCAAAGTGTTGAGAATATCATTTTGAAGGCTTTACGCAAACGACCGGAAGAACGGTATGCAACAGCTCATGAATTATTGGAAGATTTGGAAACGAGTTTATCCCCAGAACGAAGCGACGAGCCCAAAACGATATATTCGCACGATGAGATGGATGATGTGGATGCTACGAAGATTATGCCTGCCATTCGATTTGGAAAATCATCGAACAACGATCCATTTGTCCATGAAGTCCTTGACTCACTGAATGATGCCGAAGAAGGTGAGAAAGCCATGCGTAGAAAAAAAACACGTATCCGGTTGTTGATCTGGCTTTCTGTGCTCCTTGTACTGATTGGCTTAGCTTGGTTTGGTATTCATCAATTAAAAAAGAGCCTGATCATCCCAACCGTTGATGTGCCTTCCGTCGAAAGACTACCGCTTGATCGCGCTGTTGGTCTAATCGAGGAAGCTGGGCTCGTGGTGGAGCAACCTATTCTCTTTGAATTTAGCCGCGAAGTTCCAGCCGATTATGTCATTGCCCAATCGAAAGCAGGAGAGACGGCTCGAGAATTGACACCGATTCGTTTGACGGTCAGCAAAGGGGTTCAAACGTTCGAGATGCCTAATTTAATTGGTAAGCCTCAAGTGGATGCCACAGCGCTCCTGAAGGAGCTCGGCATGCCCAACTCCAGTCTAGAGATTGAATACGACTTCAGTGAACGTGAGGAAGGGAACATCGTCAGTCAATTCCCAAGCGCCAACCAAACGGTCGATCCTTTCGTCACCATTGTTCGACTGGTCGTTAGTCGCGGACTTGAAGCGATTGACATGCCAAACTTGATTGGTTTGACGTTAGCAGAGGCACAAGCGCTACTCGAACGTAACGGACTTGTGTTGCAAGAAAAGAATATTATCCGTGAAAAAACGTACTTTCCCGAAGGAAGAGTTTTTAAACAGTTCCCTTATGAACCTGAGGAATTGGTTGAACCGCCCGCGGAAGAAATATTAGTTTATATTAGTGGTGGTTTACCGGAAGAAGCGGAATCTTCTAGTTATACTGTCATTGTGAGTCCGAATGAGCAAAATAAACAAAGTGCGGTTCGAGTTGTTATTTCTGATGCTATGGGTGAGCAACTGGAAGTGATCAACCGGACCATAGCAGCCAAGGAATCGCTTACGTTTGAAGTCGTTACATCACCACTGAAGAATGCTGTTATCGAGGTTTTCCTTGATGGGAAAAAACTCGATCAACTCACTTGGACATATCAACAGGCACTTGAAAATAACGCATCAAGTTCTTCGACTGGAGCAAACGCTGATCTATCGTCAGGACGCACACGATAAACGCACCAACAAGGAGGTTCTAGTGACCCGGTTTGAAGATGGTTTAATTGTTAAAGCATTAAGCGGATTTTATTATGTTCAGCCTATTGGCGAACAAAGCGTTGTCGCATGTAAAGCAAGAGGGTTGTTTAAAAAAAACAACATCTCCCCGCTCGTTGGTGATCAAGTGAAATTTGAGCGGAAATCACATGCAAGTGGAGAAGGTACTGTTCTGGAACTGTACCCTCGCACAACAGCACTCATCCGACCGCCCATCGCGAATGTGAATACGGCGCTCATTGTATTTTCCATTCGGCAACCGGAATTGAACACCATGCTCTTGGATAAATTTCTTGTTCACGCAGAGCTGGCAGGGTTAGAATCATTGATCTGTTTGACAAAATCTGATTTGCTCAATCAGGAACAAGAAGAGAACCGTATTTTGAAATCACACATTGAGCACATTCGTTCGTCATACGAACAGATTGGTTATTCCGTTAGCTTAACCAGTGTACAGACTGGAATCGGCATCGCTGAATTAAGAGAAAAATTGCATCACCGCATGACTGTGATCGCGGGTCAATCTGGCACAGGAAAATCATCGCTTGTGAACAAGCTCGTGCCTGAATTGAAGCTTGAAACGAATGAAATTAGTCTCAAGTTAGGGCGGGGCAAACACACAACAAGGCACGTTGAATTATACAAAGTCGGAAAGAACGGTCTGATCGCTGACACGCCGGGTTTTTCTCAATTGGAATTTTTGGATGTGAGACCCGAACAATTGTCCGCTGCTTTCCCGGAAATGTTGAAATTTGCTGCAACGTGCAAATTTAGAGGTTGCTCACATGTCAACGAACCCGGTTGTCGGGTTATTGAGGCTCTGCATCAAGGGACGATTGTATCATTCCGGTATGAGCATTATGTCTCATTCCTCACAGAAATTAGGGAAAGAAAACGGAGGTACTAGGATGGTTATTATTGCACCTTCTTTACTGGCAGCCAATTTCAGCAAACTTTCAGAAGAAGTCCATGACGTTGAGAAAGCAGGTGCAGACTGGCTTCATCTTGACATAATGGACGGACATTACGTGCCTAATATATCATTCGGCCCTATGGTCGTAGAGGCTCTGCGGCCAATTACGGCGCTCTATATGGACGTACATTTGATGATCGAGCAACCGGATGATTACATCCGCGCATTCACCCAAGCCGGAGCGAATGGTATAACGGTTCACGCTGAGGCATGCAGGCATTTGCACCGGACCATCCAGTACATCAAAAGCTTTGGGGTCAAAGCTGGAGTCGCCATCAATCCTGCGACCTCAGTAGAATGTATTCGCCCCATTTTATCCGACGTGGACTTGGTGTTGATTATGACTGTAAATCCTGGATTTGGTGGGCAAGTTTTCATTCCTTCGACCCTGAAGAAGATTGGGACCATTCGAGAATGGCTCGCTGACTTAGATCTTGAAGATACAGTGCAAATTCAAGTCGATGGTGGAATTACATTCGATACCGTAGGTTCTGTCGTGTCCGCAGGTGCAACATCCATCGTAGCAGGAACTTCTATATTTGGTGAACAGAACAGGGCCTCGGCAATCGCTACGCTTCGCACTGCGCAATATAAATAAACTTTTTGTGACTGTGGGTTTTAAATTAGGCACATTTCTACTTTCGTTGAATACAATAAGGCTATAAGGACGGATGAATGGAACGAACGATAACTCCGTGCGGCGTAATCTTTGCGAGGAGGGGTAGAGATGAGGTTTTACACAATCAAACTACCTAAATTTTTGGGCGGCGTTGTTAAAATCATTATGCATGTTTTTAACAAAAATTAGCAGGCCCGCATCTGGCAGAAGTTGTACTCTGTTCTGTACGAAAGCAGGCGATGAAAGCACCTCGGAGGTGCTTTTTGTCATTACAACACAAAAAGGGCCACTTATACTACTATGGTTGGCACGTGCCAGCCATAGTAACAACTGCAGCCCTTAACATGTTCAAGCGATTCCTTACACGCGTGTTAGTTTTCCTGATTTCAGAGCGCGGGTGCTGACATATACGCGCTTTGGCTTACCGTTCACAAGAATTCGAACTTTCTGTACGTTAACGCCCCATGAACGTCGGTTACGATTGTTTGCATGAGATACGTGATTGCCAGAACCCGGTGCTTTGCCGGTAATAAAACATTTGCGAGCCATTACATACACCACCCTTCCGTGGCAAACATGCTTATTAATATAGCATAATGATGAATACTCCGTCAATTCCATTTCATTCTATGAGCAATTATAGTACAATATCAATGAAATTCTATAAATTGCCTTTGCCGAGGGGGAGAAGTTTATGGTTGTACAACTTGAATCGGAGAGAGGTAGAATTATTGTAACGGATGAGGCCATTGCTAAAATTGCCGGCGCAGCAACATTGGAATGTTATGGTTTAGTAGGGATGGCTTCGAAAAATAAATTAAAAGATGGGATTGCTGAATTGTTGCGCCTTGAAAATTTGGGGCGCGGTGTTGATGTTCATCATGAAGGTGATACCTTGCAAGTGGATCTTTATGTCGTCGTCAGTTACGGCACACGGATTTCTGAAGTAGCTCACAATATTCAATCCGTTGTAAAATATGTACTGAATGAGATCGTGGGGTTGCATGTAAGTGCTGTAAACATCATTGTTCAGGGCGTTCGGGTTTCTTGATAATGGAAGGAGAATGATTGTTGAGTAAGAGGAGTATAGACGGACATGTTTTCTTAAGCATGGTGTTTGCCGCGTCGAATCGACTGCAAGCGAATGTTCAGCGCGTGAATGAGTTGAATGTTTTTCCAGTACCTGATGGGGACACGGGAACGAACATGAATTTAACACTTTCATCTGGTGTCGATGAACTGAAGCAACGATCTTCCCCGCACATCGCTACCACCGCTGAGGTTTTAGCTAAGGGATTATTGATGGGAGCGCGTGGAAACTCCGGTGTGATTCTTTCGCAATTATTTAGAGGATTTGCAAAGGGCGTTTATGCGCTGGAGGAAGTGAATGCATTACAGTTTGCACAAGCCTTGCAACAAGGTGTTGAGATGGCTTATGCAGCCGTTGTGAGGCCTGTGGAAGGAACAATTCTGACCGTTTCCAAGGAAGCAGCGAAGGCAGCACAATTGAGTGCGAAGCGTAATCATGAAATCGACATTGTCATGCGTGATACGTTGTTGGCAGCGAAGGAAGCGCTTGCAAGAACCCCGGATTTACTTCCTGTCCTAAAGCAAGTGGGCGTAGTCGATTCAGGTGGGCAAGGATTGATTCATGTCTATGAAGGTTTTTATGAAGCTTTATCAGGCGAATGGGATGTCGGAGAGTTTGTTAACCCCTTAGAGAATACAAATGATGAGATGAAACAACATGCGGGTCAGACGAATGCTGTTCCTGTGCAAGCGCATTTTGGATCAGGTGAGATCGAGCATGGTTATTGTACTGAGTTTATCGTGCGACTTGACCCCCTCGCGAAAGCGAAAGGGCTTCACTTCGATGAACTGCAATTTACTCAGAGAATGGAGACGTTGGGCGACTCATTGCTTGTTGTTGCGGACGATGAGTTGGTTAAAATTCATATTCATGCCGAACTTCCCGGGGAAGTGATGACTTATGCGATGCAGTATGGCGATTTAATCCGCATCAAGATTGAAAACATGCGGGAGCAACACAGTCATATTATAACCCAAACCATCAGTGCTTCGAATGCCCCCCAACCTCCTTTAAAACCATACGCCATGATTGCGGTTGCTGCTGGTGATGGCATCGCTGAAATTTTTCGCAGTCTTGGTGTTGATCATGTGCTTGCAGGTGGCCAGACGATGAATCCTAGCGCTGAGGAGATTCTGAATGCCATTCATGGGGTGCATGCCCAAACCGTATTTGTGTTACCTAATAATTCCAATATTATTCTTACTGCGGGACAAGCAAGAGAACTATCGGACAAGTCAGTTATTGTGCTCCCGACCAAGTCGATTCAACAAGGGATTGCAGCCGTATTAGCTTTTCAACTATCAGCGGAACCTGAGCGGAATGCATCGATGATGGAGCAAGCAATGAAGCGAGTGCAATCCGGGCAAGTGACACAGGCGATTCGAGATTCAAAGATGGACGGAATTCATATCCGAGAAGGGGATCATATCGGGATTATGGATGGCAAGATTGTAGCCTCGAATAACGATGTGTTTGCGACTTGTCAACAATTGGTGCAAGCGATGGTGTTGAATGGAGATGAGATCCTCTCTGTTTTCATTGGGGGTGCCGCCGAACCAGAGGTAACAGAACACTTACAACAATGGATAGCGTCCACCTATCCAACAGCTGAAGTTGAGTTTCTTCCCGGTGGACAACCTGTATACACGTATCTTTTTTCTGTAGAATAAACAAAATTTATGACTATGAGGTGATGTGTTCATGACGAATGTGCGAGTTGTTGTCGATAGCACAGCAGATCTTCCGCAACATATTAGAGAAAGCTTGGGCGTTGCGATGGTGCCTTTGAAGGTGCATTTTGGCAATGATACGTATTTGGATTCGATAACGATGTCATCAGAGCAATTTTTTGCAAAATTGGCGCAAGCGAAAGAAATGCCAACGACTTCACAACCGTCCCCGCTTGATTTTTTAGAAACGTACAAGAAATTACTTGAAGAACCCGATACAGCCATTGTTTCCATTCATATTTCATCTGCTTTAAGCGGCACGTACCAATCCGCTGTGTTGGCCAAATCGATGCTTGAAGAGCCTATGAACGGACGTGTCTCAATTGTAGATTCTAAAAGTGCTTCTTTGGGCGTCGGTTTCATTGCGATGGCTGTTGCTGCAGCGGCAGCGAATGGTGCAGATGTCGCTCAATGTCTTGAGGTTTTTCAGAAAATCAAACAAAAGACGAAGCTTTACTTTTTAGTCGAAACGTTAGAATTTTTGCATCGCAATGGACGCATCGGCAAAGCTTCTGCCTTGTTTGGCTCCTTATTGAACATCAAGCCGATTCTTTCCATCGATGACGAAGGTATGATTTTCCCTGTCGACAAAATTCGTGGCAGCCGTAAAGCAATGAGTCGTATTATGGATCTGATTGAAACTGACTTTGGACAGCAGGAGCTAGAAGTGACGTTCGTGCATGCGAATGCGATGGCTGCTGCGCAAGAGTTTTCTTCACTCGTTACAGAACGACTGCAAGTGTCCCAAACGAACTTGTATGAGCTTGGTCCGGTCATCGGTACGCATGTAGGCCCAGGAACACTAGGCATCCTCGTCTCTCCTATAATCAAATGAATCTAGATTTATTCGCAATCCCAGTGGAAAAGGTGCAAGGCGTTGGGAAACCCAAGGCGCTTGGCCTCAACTCCCTTGGGATTTTTTCCATTGGCCAACTCATAGAATATTACCCGATCCGGTACGAGGATTATACGATTAAGGAATTACAACAAGCGCAGGATGGCGACAAAATAACGGTTCAGATCACGTTGTTAAGTGAACCTGTCGTGCAATTTATTGGCAAAAATAAATCAAGAATGGTTTGTAAAGCGGCTTCAAGTTCTGTCTTGATATCAGCGGTTTGGTTTAACCAGCATTATTTGAAAGAGCGACTCACCTATGGAATTGAAGTTGTAGTTACGGGCAAATGGAATCGAGCTCGCCGCCAATTGATTGTATCGGGTTGCGAATTTTCTGGTTCTTCTTCCCGTCGTGCGGGAACAATCCAACCGGTATATGCTGTTGGCGGAAATATCACACAATCATGGATGCGCAAGACGATCGGTACCGCCTTGGATCAATATGAGTTGGCCATCCCCGAATGGTTGCCTTCAAATTTAACTGCCAAGTATCACTTGATTCCAAGGCGGGAAGCGATCCGCGCCATTCACCTTCCGAATGCAATGAACAGCGGGAGTGATACGAGAAAACGTCTCGTCTATGAAGAATTGTTTTTGTTTCAGTTGAAGGTTCAAGCGTACCGCGCGTGGTCGAATCGGCGCAGTCAAGGAATTTCCCACCGTTTTGCACGTGAGGAGGTCAGGCGATTCGTGAGAGCATTGCCCTTTGAGTTAACAGACTCGCAAAAACGGGTGATAGCGGACGTGCTTCGAGATATGGAAAGTTCGCACACGATGAATCGGCTGCTTCAAGGCGATGTTGGTTCCGGGAAAACGATTGTTGCTGCAACGGCTTTATTCGCATGTGTGAAGGGTGGACTCCAAGGTGCGCTGATGGTGCCGACCGAAATTTTAGCGGAGCAACATGCGAGATCGTTGCGCCGATTGTTCGAGCCGTTCGGTGTTCACGTAGCGTTGTTAATAGGATCGTTAAGTGAGCGCCAAAGACGTGATGTGCTTGCTAGGTTGCACAGTGGGTTGATTCATATTGTGGTGGGAACTCATGCATTGATCCAAGACGCCGTTGATTTTCACGGACTTGGCTTGGTCGTTACAGATGAGCAACATCGGTTTGGGGTGCAGCAACGCAGTATTTTGAGGCGCAAGGGTTTGCACCCTGATGTTCTGACAATGACGGCAACGCCGATCCCAAGGACGCTCGCCATTACAGCATTTGGTGATATGGATGTCTCTACTTTACGTGAGATGCCCAAAGGTCGGTTACCGATCCAAACGACCTGGGTCAAACATAACGATATGGTGCATGTGCTTGCATTGATGCGTCTTGAGATGGCTAAGGGTCGACAAGCTTATGTCGTTTGTCCCTTGATCGAAGAATCCGATAAGTTGGATTACGAGAATGCGCTGGATATGTTTGTACGTTTGCAAGGCGAGTTTGGTCCGAATGCGGTTGGTTTGCTGCATGGACGAATGGCCAATGGTGAGAAAGAAGAAGTAATGGCACGGTTTAGCGCGAATGATATAGGGGTCCTCGTCTCCACCACCGTTGTGGAGGTTGGCGTTGATGTTCCGAACGCTACTGTGATGGTTGTGTATGATGCAGAACGATTCGGTTTGTCGCAGTTGCATCAACTGCGGGGGCGTGTCGGTCGCGGCTTGCACCAATCTTTTTGTGTCTTGGTCGCTGATCCCAAGTCCGAACAGGGGCGTGAACGAATGCGTATAATGACAGAAACGAACGATGGATTTGAAGTCGCAAGACGCGATTTGGAATTGCGCGGTCCAGGCGACTTTTTTGGAACGAAGCAAAGCGGAGCGCCGGAATTCCGTTGGGCGGAACCATCTGCCGATTTTGCAGTTTTGGAAGCTGCAAGGGATGATGCTGCGGAATTGATGCAAGATGAAGGCTTCTGGTTGGACACCGCCTACGCGCAACTTCGCACTTTACTGATGCGTGATTCGTTGTTGCAAGGGGAACTGTTGGATTAGAATGATGATGGCCCGCCAAACGAAATTTCTTCTGGTCAAGCAGTTTGTGACCTCCCTCGTCATAAGATATTATCGGGGGTGTCAGTGCATGGCAGTGTATGAACAATACGGGATTCGTGTGGAATGGGTCGAACGCATCAAACGCAGAATGAAAGATCCCGTCAAGCAAGATCAGGTCAAGACGATTCTCCGTCAACTCACGAAAACAGACTTGCAAAACCGTGGTACAGTTCGGAGGTACCTTGGATACGTCGCGAATGTTCTTGGTGAAAAGTTGACTGAACAACAAGCGGATCAAATCGTCAAGTTCGTCATAGCCCAGAAGATTGATCCAAACAATACGCTTCACTTAATCAAGCTTTGGCAATTGTTTCGTTAATACAATGAACGTGAGAATGACACCAATCAGACGCCTCAGTTTTGGCTCATTGGTGTCATCTTTTTATTTATACAATGTTGGGTGCATTCAAATTAAAGCTTGAATAAGAATATATGTTCGATGTATAATATGAAATACAATCATATACGAACAAATATTCTTATTTTGAAGGTGATCATAAGATGGTGCGTTCACGTATTATCATGATGGCTGACATGCAGAGTTTTTACGCAAGCGTTGAGAAAGCGAGTCGACCTGAAACGGTGAACCGTCCTGTCGTTGTTGCAGGCGATCCTAAGATCCGTTCCGGCATCGTTCTTGCCGCTTGTCCATTAGCGAAGCAAAGCGGGGTGACGGCTGCACAACCGCTCGGGGAAGCCATGAATAAATGTGTGGATTTGATTGTATTGCGCCCGCGGATGCAGTTGTACATCGATGTATCCTTGCATATTACAAGAATTTTAGAACGGTATGCAGATGCAGTCGAACCATTCTCAATCGATGAACAATTTTGTGAACTGACGGGAACGATACATCTGCATCGTACGCCAGCGGAGACAGCTCGTCGAATGCAACATGAAATTCTCAATGAGACAGGCGTGTATGCTCGGATTGGGATCAGCGACAATAAGGTGTTGGCGAAGATGGCGTGTGATCAATTTGCGAAGAAGAATGCCGAAGGTGTTTATCAATTACTGAAAGAGGAAGTACAATGCAAGCTGTGGCCTATTCCTGTACAAGGCATGTTTGGGGTTGGCAGTCGCATGATGACTCACTTCCACCGCATGGGTATTTACACCATTGGCGAGTTGGCAAGAACACCGGTTGAGATGTTGAAGCGTAGGTGGGGCATTAACGGAGAAGTGTTATGGCGCATTGCTAACGGCATGGACGACTCTCCTGTCATGCCAGGCACGCATGAGACTGTGCAACAGGGGATTGGCCACGGCATGACGTTGCCGCGGGACTATGCTGAATCGAGCGATGTGAATACGGTGTTGTTGGAGCTTACAGAAGAAGTATGCCGGCGATGTCGCTCCCGGGGTGTAATGGGGCGTGTACTTTCCGTGGGGTGTGGGGGTGGCGGTTTTGAATTCGGGTTTTCTCATCAGACCACGTTGCCGCAACCAACCTACGTGACGAATCATGTGTATCGGGCGGCGAAGGCATTATTTCATCGGTTTTGGGATGGACGTCCCGTACGGCGTTTGGGAATTGCACTTGGCGGATTGGTCCGGGATGATACGTATCAGGTTGAATTTGGCGATGAACGGGAGATGTACCGCATGTTAGAGCGGACAACGGATCATATTAAGCAACGCTACGGGACTTCTTCGCTTGTGCGAGCCGTCTCTGTCGGTTTATCGGGTCAAGCCTATGGACGAGCAGCGAAAATTGGCGGGCATTACAAGTGACGCTACAACAATACGAAGGAGGTACTGAACATATGGCACTACGCGGAAAGAAACTGCGTGGCAATGGGATTTGGGAAGCTTCACGTATGATGCTGCCCGAACATAAACTAGCCATTCGTACACATCGAACACGACTGCTCGAACAGGTGAAGCCAGAGCTTGATGACCAACGAACGGAGGAGATGTCAATTTTATTAAACGAAGCGCATGAGGAGCATGTCAGTGCGAGCATTACAACGTATGGACTTTATGCGAATGAGACACATATGGGGCAGGTAGTGAAGATTGATCCGATTGAAGGGATTGTAAAGCTCGTTTGTGTAGGGGAAACGTTGTGGATCATGTTCGAGAATATTTTGCATGTAGAATTGCATCGAACCTATTCGGAGTGTTGAACGCATGTGGCTAAATTCATACAAAAAAACCGCATAGCACAAGCTATACGGATAAATTGTTTCGGGGGTCGCTTGCGCGGCCCCCTTCATGGGAGAGGAGAAACCGGACGAAGAGCTTATGGGGAAACGTAAGTCATCTCCGCGGTATTCTACGACATCTGGGATGTCGTTAACTCTATTGTTACCATTCCAAGAAGAAATATACATAGCGGAAGTGGAATTGTTTACGTTGTAATAGTTGTGTTACGATGAGAAAAGTACAACATATATTTATAGAGCTTGTGGGGTTGAACGGCCAGTGAGGGTTGTTTCAGGAAAAGTAAAAGGATTCCCTTTAAAAGCGGTGCCTGGTATGGGAACACGGCCGACGACAGATAAAGTGAAAGAGGCCATGTTCAATATTGTAGGGCCCTATTTTGATGGAGGCGAAGCGCTAGATTTATTTGCCGGCACAGGGGCGCTTGGTATAGAGGCCATCAGTCGTGGAATGCAACGAGCGGTATTCATTGATGTTGAGAAGCGAAGCATAGACACGATTAAACACAATATTAGGCTCACCAAGTTCGAAGAGGTTACGGAAGTGTTTCGCAGTGATGCAACTCAAGCGTTAAGAGCCTTGGCTAAACGTGGAAGATCATTCGACATCGTATTCCTTGACCCACCATACCGGTTGAAAGAAGTACCGCAGATGCTGCAATATATGGGATCACACGGTTTAGTAATAGAGGGTGGGACGGTCGTTGTGGAGCATGAAGCGCAACATGAATATCCAGAAATCATGGATCAGTTTCGATTACATCGCAGGACCGTATACGGAGAAACAGCATTAAGTATTTATGGTTACACAAGCAAGCAGGAGGGATAAGTCATCATGTCATCAGTGTTGCACCATTCACAGGTTAAAGTAGCCGTTTATCCCGGGAGTTTTGACCCTGTCACCTTCGGCCACCTGGACATCATTCGTCGTGCGGCCAAGCAATTCGATCGATTGGTCGTTGCTGTGTTGAATAATACAACAAAGAACCCTTTGTTTTCATTGGAGGAACGCATGGCATTGTTGCGTGATGTGACCGCAGATCTGTCCAATGTAGAAATAGACGGGTTCCGCGATTTATTGATCAACTATATGGCGAAGAAACAAGCGCATGTTATTGTGCGCGGATTACGTGCGGTATCGGATTTCGAATATGAACTACAGATGGCCTCAATGAATCATAAGTTAAGTGCGGATGTAGAGACATTCTTTATGATGACCAATCCAACGTATTCATACTTAAGTTCAAGTATTGTGAAAGAAATCGCGAAATTTCATGGCCCCGTTAGCGACCTTGTTCCGATGGAAGTCGAGAAGGCGCTCCAGAACAAATTCACATAACGATTTATCGATTTTTTGGCATGAATAAAAACCAACGCAACAAAAGTGAGACGCCCAGCATCACACAAAGAAACAGTGCAAGGGTTTGCACAGAGATCATCCATTGTGGCCAATCAGGGGCAATTGTGAGAGGTTTGGCAGACATTCTTTCACCTGTTTGATGCAAAGCAACAGCAGGAACAATCGCACCAAACCATTGTTTCAAAGGCTCCCACAAAAGTATGGTTGTAATGACGGAGATGGCTGCATGAATGAAGCGTGCCCATAGGAACGGAGCATACCGCAAGTCCGTACCGCCTAGAAAACTTTTCACTTGAGCATGTAAAGACAATCCTCCCCAACCGATCATCGCACTCAACATCGCTGCGATCCATATGTTCATTCCCCCACTTTGTGCAATGGTGAATAACCCAAGATGAATTTCAAGCAATGCAGCGATAAAGCCTTCAGCTAGTGAGGCCGGCATGCCCCATGGGATAAACAGCGATTGCACAATCCATGTGAAAACGCTCGTCACACCGATGATCGATAATAACTCTAGAAGAACGGAGAACAAGATCATAAACCCACCGACCATAAGCAAAGACTGGAATGATACGGAAACCGCATCTCCAAGCAAGCGACCTAGAGGACGTCCATCGTTACGTTGCGCTTCATTCATCACATGCAGTATGTTTTTCAGATTTGCAGGCGTTTGATTTTGTCGATCTGTTGCCGAGGATTGCGATGGTTTGCGGAAAACAAGATGGCTGATCAAGATACCCGTTGTGAGCGCAGAAATGAGATGTACAATCATAAGTGGTATTCCGAGTTCTGGATGCCCCCAAAAACCAACAGCAACGACACTTGTTAAAAAAATGGGGCTGCAAAGATGCGAAAGCGCAAGCAATCGGCTTCCTTCTTCCACTGTAACAACGCCTCTTTTATGCAGATCAACAGCAGCTTTGGCTCCGGCTGGAAAACCTACTGTAATCCCCATAGCGACAGCCCAACCACTTGCTCCCGGTAAGCGGAACAGCACACGCATGACCGGATCCATCATAACACCAAGTGCATGGACGAGGCCTAAGCCAAGCATCAATTCTGACAAAACAAAAAAAGGGAGCAAGGCAGGAAAGACAAATTTCCACCAAATTTGCAAGCCGGATAATGAGGCGGAGAATACCAACTCGGGGTAGGTTACAATCAACACAGCACCGAAGATCACTACAATGCCTAATAATGCCGTGACTAACAAGCCCATACGACCGCGGATACGAAGCATCGCGCGAACCTCCCCCATCCCCCTATTGCGGTTCTGGGTACAAGTTTACGCGTCATCTCAAAAAAAAAGACCAAGCTGGTCTTTTTGAAAAATTATTCACTCCCAAGTC
Organism: Paenibacillus sp.; assembly: GCA_044353165.1. Taxonomy (GTDB): domain Bacteria; phylum Bacillota; class Bacilli; order Paenibacillales; family YIM-B00363; genus JBILCM01. The sequence continues at coordinate 19,063 of JBILCM010000013.1, read as the reverse complement.
TAGCAAGTCTTCTGCGATGCACCCAACGGGAACATATGACACTGATTTCATATAGCAGAAAAAGAGGAACGATGACTAGCACGTCGGAGACCACATCCGGCGGTGTAATCGACACAGCGGCAACGGCAAGAACGAAATAGGCGACTCTTCTCATTCTGGCCAAACGCATCGGGTTCAAGATGCCGATTGACGTTAGGAACATCACGACCACAGGCATTTCGAATAATACACCGAACGGTACCGTCATGTTGATGATGAATCGAATGTATTTTTCTGCAGTGTAGTTTAATTCAAACTGATCTTGGGCCAGTCCCGTTAAGAAAGAGAGAACCATCGGATAAATAACAAAATAACCAAAAATCAGGCCTGCTATAAATAGTAAGGCCAATGCAGGTACGTAAGCGAGCGAAATACGGCGTTCATGCAATCTAAGGCCAGGTGAGACGAAACGCCAGATCTGATAACCGGCTACAGGAATTGTGACCGCTATGGCAAACACACCTGCGAGTGTTAAGTACAACCAAATAATGTCGGTCGGACCTAAAAATTGCAATTTTCCTTCAACATCTTTTGTCAACCAAAGAAGCAATTCATCTACAAAAACAAAAGCACCACACAAGGCAACGAAGAATGTGCCTAATGTGATGATGATTCGCTTGCGAAGTTCCGCAAGATGTTCAACAAAATGTTGTGTTTGATCACTCATGCGTTTCCTCGGATCTTATAGTTTGTAATTATGATTTGTCCTCTTTAAGAGCATCTTTGTTTTCATCGTTCTTGTTGTTATTAGAAACGAGTTCCCGCGTCGAGTTTTTGAACTCACTCAACGTTCGACCGAAGGCACGGCCAAGCTCAGGCAACTTGGATGGACCGAAAATGATAAGCGCGATGACAAGGATCAAAACTAGACCCGTAATACCGATATTACCGAACGGCATATGGCTTACAACTCCCTTAGTGGATGTGACTGAATTATAACAAATCAACAAAAGAAAGTGTATGAAAACTTTACGTCATTTTGCATGAGCATGTTGGTGTTCGGTAGTAAAAGGGTGCATTCAAGTTGTTTTTCCGATACAATAAGCAAGTAAAGAAATACAAATCATGTCCACTGCATCGTGCATCTAGAGGGGAATTATATTATGTTTTCACATTTCATTCTTGGACGTCTTATCCTCACCGTTGTGTTTGGCTCGTTAGTTTTGCTGTTTACGCCAACACCTACTGCTGGCGCATTTGCGGCGAAAGCTGAAATTCGCATTGAATTGAATGGACAACCAATGGCAACAGAGGTTCCTCCTTTTATTCGCAATGGCACAACTTTCGTCCCGTTCCGAACTTTGTTTGAAAGTTTAGGTTTGCAAGTTTCATGGGATCCTGTGTCTAAGCGCATCACCGGTAATGGCGATGGGATCAAAATTGAGCTGCAAGTTGATCGCTTCCAGGCCATTGTTAATAGCACGGAACGGCTGTTGGCGGAAGCACCTTCGATCGTGAATGGTCGTGCGTTTGTTCCGTTGCGGTTTGTTAGTGAATCTGTCAGTGCTACTGTCCAATGGCTCCCTGAACAAAGGCTGATCTTGATTGTTTCCGAAGGGGATTATTTCCAAAAATCTGCGCGAGATTTTGACAAAAAAGCGATCTTTGATGCGTATAGCGAGTATGTACGCCTTGCAAACCTCGAAGATTTGAAGGGCATCGACGCAATGTTTCACGAACTGTCACCGATTCGTAACGCGATTCAACAAGCGTTGAAAGATGCTTATACGCGTCGTGACATTGCTACTTTGGTCATGTCAATGGTCATTGAGGAATTGCGCAAGAACGATGCGATCCTGCGCGTAACAGAGAAACACACCAAACAATCCGGAGCCTTTTTTATGGACCAGATTGCAACGGTGGAGGTCGCGTTTCGAAAGAACACGCTTGGCCAATGGCGACTTTATGATGCCCAAACACTTGAGTTGGAATGGCTTGTTCCTGAGGGGTGGAAGCCTCAAGAACTGGTTACGGACGCATCTGTCAAGGCTTCTGTCCGACAGTCATTAACAAGCTATGTAGATGCATTGAACAAAGAGGATATGAACACCGTCCTCAGCTTACTGGACGTGAATGCGATGGATCAAGTTTCCATGGAACCAGCACTTCGCTTGATGTTCGATGCGTATGATTTTAAACATGAATTGGAATCGTTAGTTGTGATGGAGCGAGCTCAAGATGAGGTTTATGTATACACGGTTCAAACTGCGCGCAAACTAAAAGGTCCGCGCTTTGCCGATGTTCGATCCGTTTCGATCCATACGTTCCGATTGCAGGGTGATGGGTCATGGAAGTTATACGCCACATCGAATGGACCAACACAAATGTTATCTCTTGCGCAATAAGGAAAAACTATGGTTGACATCGATTGTTTGTAATAGATATAATAGAAAAGTCTGTTTGAGGTGATGTTTTATGAATTTGCTGTTGCGCGAACTTGCATCGAAAGATGAACCATTACAATTGCGTGGCGAATTGGATATGACATCCGTTGTATCGGATCGACATGATATTCGCGCAAAACATAATTCAGACGTGCAATTGTTGGCTAAGGCAGAGACTGATACCGTTACAGTCACTGGCTCATTGGCGGTAATTTTGGAGTTTGACTGCGCGAAGTGTCTGAAAGCGTTCGAAGAACGAACTGTTTTACCAGTATGTGAGACGTTCACACAACAGACGCGTGTTGCGCAGAAGAACGAAGATATTCATCTTGTTACAGAAGATCGCGTTGATTTAACGCCATATTTGCATGAACTGCTGATCGTGAATCTGCCGTTGGCACCTGTATGCCAAGAAAATTGCAAGGGACTTTGTCCCCGATGTGGCAGTGATCGGAACACAAGCAAGTGTGAATGCATTGAGGAAGAACTCGATCCGCGCTTAGCAAAGCTCAAAAAATTTCTTACGTGATGATTCCGTGTTGAACTCGTAAAACACGACCGCAAGGAGGTGGGAACATGGCAGTACCTTTCGCAAAAACATCGAAGATGCGCAAACACAAACGTCGGACTCACTTTAAATTGGAAGTTCCAGGCATGGTGAAATGCGATCATTGTGGCGAATTGAAATTAGCCCATCACGTTTGCGGATCTTGTGGAACTTACAAGTCTCGCGATATTGTGAAACAAAATTAACGTCATCATACAAGAGCACCTCTCCCAGGGGTGCTCTTTATGTGTTGCGTGAATTCGACCAATTACTATATACTACGGTTAGCATCAGGTACTAATTTATATTTTTATTTTTTAATTTAAAGGCAGGGATGTCGATGATCCAACGGATGACCAAACCAGTCCGTCATCAACGACTGGCGAATATGATTCAAAGCAATCCTTTCGTCACTGACGAGGAGTTAGCATCCCAGTTTTCGGTAAGCATCCAGACCATCCGCTTGGATCGAATGGAACTTGGAATTCCCGAGGTTAGGGAACGGATCAAGCAGATGGCAGCTGTGTCGCAACAAGTTGTTCGATCATTGCCCATGCATGAAGTGATTGGCGATGTGATTGATTTACAATTGGACAAAATGGGCATCTCGATTCTTGAAATTACGCTTGAGCACGTCTTTTCAAGAACAAATATTGCGCGTGGACACCACATTTTTGCGCAAGCCAACTCTTTGGCAGTTGCCGTCATCAATGATGAAGTCGCACTAACGGCTTCTGCGGATATCCGCTATCTGCGCACAGTCAGATTGGGAGAACGATGTGTTGCGAAAGCCTATGTGAAATCAGCACCTGCTGACAAAGGCAAAGCGAAGGTTGAATTATTTACATATGTAGGGGAAGAACTCGTATTTCAAGGCCATTTTGTCATATACCGATCTGGCAAAACATCTGAAATGAAGGGAGACACGTCCGTTGCGCATAGCGATTGACGCTTTTGGGGGGGACCATGCGCCCACTGCGATTGTTGCAGGTGCCATGGAGGCTGCAAAGGAATATCCACAGGCTTCAATTACATTAGTTGGAGATGAAGCTCAAATCAAGATGCTTTTGAGCAAAGGAGAACCTTCTGCAAACTTGTTTGTAAGACACGCGCCTGAGATGATTGCAACAGATGATGAACCCGTTCGAGCCATTAGGCGGAAGAAGGGTGCTTCCATGGTTGTGGCAGCGACGATGGTACGCGAGAAGGAAGCAGATGCAATTATTTCTGCAGGGAATACGGGTGCGTTAATGGCAGCGGGATTGTTGATCGTAGGTCGACTGCCAGGTATTAGTAGACCCGCGCTGGCCCCAATGATTCCTACAATGGACGGTATCGGGGTGCTGGCACTTGATCTTGGGGCGAATATGGATGCTTCAGCGGAACAATTATTGGAATATGCAGTAATGGGAAGTTTGTACCGCAAGGAAGTTCAAAACATGAGCCAACCGAGGGTGGGTTTGTTGAATGTAGGCACAGAACCGGGCAAAGGGAACGAAGTTACAAAGACAGCTTATGCCTTGCTCGAGAGCGCTCCCATCCGATTCGTCGGCAATGTAGAGGCACGCGATGTTCTCAACGGCGTTTGCGATGTTCTCGTTTGCGATGGTTTTGTCGGTAATATTATGTTGAAGTCACTTGAGGGGACAGCATCAACAATTTTTAGCGCATTGAAGACTGAATTTACTCGTAACTTTGTGACCAAACTTGCTGCTGCGTTATTGCGGCCGGGACTTCGGAAATTTCGCAACAAGATGGACTATAAAGAGGTTGGTGCTGCTCCGATGCTTGGGCTTTCTGGGATTGTGATGAAATCACACGGCTCGAGTGATGCAAGAGCCATCAAGAATGCAGTTCGCCAGACGGTAATTGCCCTCGAAGCTGATCTTATAGCCACGATTGCCAGGGAGTTAGGGAAAGGAGAATAACAGAATGTTGATTAACAGACCCGTTGGGATTATTGGGACAGGCAAATATGTTCCCGAGCAGGTCTTAACGAATAAGCAACTTGAAGAAATGGTCGAAACGAATGATGAATGGATCATCACACGCACAGGAATTAAAGAGCGTAGAATAGCGGCAGAGCATGAAGCAACGTCTGATTTGGCCTATGAAGCAGCGGTAATTGCATTGCACAACGCCGGCATTACAGCGGATCAATTGGGCCTGATTATCGTTTCTACTATGACCGCCGATGTGGTTTGTCCAGCGACCGCTTGTATTTTGCAGGAAAAGCTTGGTGCGAAGAAAGCTGCAGCTTTCGACTTGTCGGCAGCCTGCTCGGGTTTTGTTTATGGTTTGGCGAATGGAGCTAACTTTATCGCTTTGGGGATGTATGATTATGTCCTCGTTGTGGGTGCTGAAGTATTGTCTCGTATTACGGATTATACAGATCGCAATACATGTGTTTTGTTTGGAGACGGTGCGGGCGCTGTGGTTTTGGGTCCGACAGAGGCCGGTCGCGGGATTCGCGCGATTGAACTCGGTGCTGATGGCTCCGGGGGCCCGTTGTTGCGAGGCGGATGTGTTGGTGGGTCTCGTTATCCGACTTCGGACAAATTACCAGAAGGGATGAACCATTGTATTTGGCAGAATGGCCGGGAGGTCTTTAAATTCGCGGTGCGCATAATGGAGTCCTTAACGGAGAGTTTACTTGAGAAGGCAGGACTCACCAAACACGACATCGATTTGCTTGTGCCGCATCAGGCCAACATCCGGATTATTCAAGCCGCAATGGAGAAACTCGAACTCACAGAGAACGAAGTGATGATTAATGTGGACCGTTATGGGAATATTTCTGCAGCGACGATTCCTATCGCGCTGGCCGAAGCCGTTGAAGCCGGTAGAGTTAAGCCAGGAGACACTGTGCTGTTGATCGGGTTTGGTGGAGGATTGACTTGGGGTGGCGTAGTTTTGACTTGGTAACATGGAGGGAAGAGACACGATGGGGAAAATTGCTTTCGTCTTTCCGGGCCAAGGCGCACAAACGGTGGGCATGGGGAAAGATATTTATGGAATTCCGGAAGTGAAACAAATATTTCAAGCAGCAGACGAAGCCGTGGGCTTTGCATTAACGAAAATCGTTTTTGATGGTCCGGAAGATCAATTAAAGCAGACGGCAAACACACAACCTGCATTGTTGGCTACGAGCATTGCTTACCTCGAATCCTTTAAACAAGCGGGCGGTACTGACATTCAACCTGATTACGTGGCTGGTCATAGTTTAGGGGAATGGACAGCTTTAGTTGCCGCGGGTGCACTCCGTTTGGCTGATGCCACAAAGCTTGTGCATATGCGGGGACGATTCATGGAAGGCGCAGTACCTGGTGGACGTGGCGCAATGGCCGCGGTACTAGGTGCACAACGTGAGGCGTTGCAAAATTTATGCATTCAAATTTCTGCAGATGTCGGCCAGGTTGAACTTGCTAATGTGAATTGTCCAGGACAGATTGTAGTGTCTGGCACAGCTGAAGGGGTACAAGCGGTCGTTGTTCGAGGGAAAGACATTGGCGCCAAACGCGTGATACCGCTAGAAGTGAGCGGTCCATTCCACTCCTCTCTGATGCAACCAGCTGCCGAAAAATTAAGCGATTTGCTTGAAACCATCCATATTCAGGCACCGCAAGTGCCGTTCGTCGCCAATGTGACTGCAGATGTGGTCACTGTGTGTGAACCCATCCGTGAATTGCTTACCCGTCAGGTGTGTGCACCGGTGCTTTGGGAAGATAGTATCACACGATTGATTTCTTTAGGTGTTGATACGTTCGTAGAATTTGGACCGGGGTCTGTGTTAAGCGGCTTGATTAAGAAAATTGACCGTAATGTGCATACGATCTCGATTAACAGCGCGGATGCGGCGCAATCAGCGCTAACACACTTTTCATAACGATTGCGCACAAAAAAGGGGGGATTACAATTGCTTAACGGGAAAATTGCGTTAGTGACTGGCGCTTCACGCGGCATAGGACGTGCTATCGCCATAGAGCTTGCGGCAGCGGGTGCAGATGTCCTGGTGAATTACGCAGGCAATGAAACGGCAGCACAGCAGGTGGTTCAGGCCATCGAAAATCTCGGACGGACAGCTTTATTATATAAAGCGAATGTTTCTGTAAGTGCAGAAGTCGAAAAAATGGTTGAGTTTGCGTTGAAACATTTTGGCAAAATTGATATTGTTGTGAATAACGCTGGCATTACACGCGACAATTTGTTGATGCGAATGAAAGATGAAGAATTCGACGACGTTGTGAACACGAATTTAAAAGGTGTGTTCAACTGCATCAAGGCTGTAACTCGTCCAATGATGAAGCAGCGCAGCGGTCGCATTATTAATATCTCATCGGTTGTTGGTGTGATCGGTAATGCAGGTCAAGCGAATTATGTGGCTGCGAAGGCTGGTGTTATCGGCATGACGAAATCTGTGGCTCGTGAATTGGCTAGCCGCAATATAACAGTAAACTGCGTTGCACCCGGGTTTATTGAGACGGATATGACAGACAAGCTTTCCAGTGACATGAAGGACGCATTGCTTAAACAAATTCCGTTAGGCGTGTTAGGGCAGCCTGAACAGATTGCAAAGGTTGTAAGGTTCCTTGCTTCAGATGATGCATCCTATATGACAGGTCAGACGATTCACGTCGATGGCGGGATGTACATGTAAGATAACCAAAGATATAGCATTTTTTGTTGGTGTCTCGTATAATACGATTTGAGGAGGTGAACCGGATGTCCGAAATACACGATCGCGTGAAGAAAATAATTGTAGACCGCCTTGGAGTAGAAGAGGCAGAGGTGACGCTTGAAGCTTCTTTCAAAGAGGACTTGGGCGCCGACTCTCTTGATGTTGTCGAATTGGTAATGGAGTTGGAAGATGAATTTGATATGGAAATCTCCGATGAAGATGCGGAGAAAATCACTACGGTGGGAGAAGTAGTGAATTACATACAATCTCATACGTAAGATGGACGATATCACGGGTCCCGTTTTCTTGCTGAAGCGGGACTTCTCCACATCTAAAAGCAGGAATATTGAGGTGGGTTCATTGAAACATCGAGTTGTTATTACTGGGATGAGTGCAGTTACATCCCTTGGGCGAGATTTAGATACTTTTTGGCATAATCTAATGGAAGGGAAATCAGGCGTATCTCACATCGATGCATTCGACGTCAGTGAGTATACGACCCGAATTGCGGCTTCCATCAAAGATTGGGAACCAGAATCTTATATGGACAAGAAAGAAGCACGACGCATGGACCGTTATGTGCAATTTGCCGCTGTTGCTGCACAATTGGCATTGCAAGATGCGCGGTTGTCTGTTGCCAACGACACAAACCCGGAGCGTGTAGGTGTATACATTGGTTCAGGAATTGGAGGGCTCGGGACTTGGGAAGAACAACATAAACTGTTGCTTGAGAAAGGTCCCAAGCGTGTATCGCCATTCTTTATCCCTATGATGATTGCCAATATGGCATCGGGTCAAGTTTCAATCATGACGGGTGCTAAGGGCCCCAATTCTACGACCGTAACGGCTTGTGCAACAGGTACGCACTCCATAGGGGATTCTTACCGTTTGTTACAGAGTGGTGAGGCTGATGTGATGATTTGCGGTGGTGCAGAAGCTACGATACGCCCTACAGGTTTAGCTGGTTTTTGTGCCATGCGAGCGATGTCTACCCGCAACGACGACCCCACGCGAGCGAGTCGACCATTCGATAGCGGTCGTGATGGATTTGTGATGGGTGAAGGGGCAGGCGTCATGATTTTGGAGACGTTGGAGCATGCTGAACAACGAGGTGCCCGTATATACGGTGAAATTATCGGATATGGCATGAGCGGCGATGCGCACCACATGACCGAACCGGATCCAAGCGGAGCTTCGAGATGTATGAAGAAAGCGCTTCATGATGCAGGTATACAGCCTGAGGATGTAGATTACATTAACGCGCACGGTACATCTACACCAGTTGGTGATGTCTCCGAAACAACAGCGATAAAATTGACATTCGGTGATTTTGCTTATAAGCTGGCAGTTTCTTCAACAAAGTCGATGACCGGGCATTTGCTCGGTGCGGCAGGCGGAGTTGAAGCGATTATTTGTGCATTAGCTCTGAATCATGGCATGCTTCCGCCAACGATTAATTTGGAAGACCAGGATCCACAATGTGATTTGGATTATGTGGCGAATGTAGCTCGAAAAGCGGATATCCAAATTGCGCTTTCGAATTCGTTCGGTTTCGGCGGTCACAATGCAACGATTATAATGAAAAAATTCGTCTAAAATTGGGTCAACATCTATGGACAATTGGCTGAAATTGCAGGAGCAAATCAACATACGATTTCAGAACGCTTCGCTATTGCGCGAAGCGTTTACCCATTCTTCTTATACGAATGAACACAAGCGCCACAATCACAATGAGCGTATAGAATTTTTAGGTGATGCTGTTCTTCAATTGGCTGTTGCACACCATCTCTATGAGCACTATCCACATTGGCCAGAAGGGAAACTAACCTTCGTTCGTTCCGCGATTGTTCGTGAACAGGCTTTATATAAGCTTGCAAAATCGTTGTCCCTCGGAGATTACTTGATGCTTGGACGAGGTGAAAACTTATCGGGCGGGCGTGAGCGCCCCTCATTGCTTGCGGATGCCTTCGAGTCGTTGGTCGGTGCAATTTATTTGGATGCGGGATGGGTTGCTACCATGCAATTTCTCAATCGGACCATGTTCCCTGAGATCGAGGCTTACATTGCCAAAGGGATCATAGATGCCAAATCAAGATTACATGAGAAGGCGCAACACCACGGGAACAAAAACGTTGAGTATGTTGTGATTGAGGAACGAGGTCCTGCGAATGAACGGGAATTCGTGATTGACGTGCGCATTGAAGGACAAACGTTAGGGATTGGGACAGGACGTTCCAAGAAAGAAGCAGAGCAGCAGGCCGCAGCAATGGCGTTGGAACAATGGAGTTAGAAGTTTTCTGGTGTAATTAAAAACTGGGGTGAAATAGGCTTGTTTCTTAAAAGACTAGAACTGTCAGGATTCAAATCATTCGCCGATCGAACAGAACTTGAATTTGTCACCGGGATCACTGGCGTAGTTGGACCCAACGGCAGTGGAAAAAGCAACATTTCTGACTCTATCCGATGGGTTCTCGGGGAACAGAGCGCCAAAAGTTTGCGCGGTGGGAATATGCAAGACATCATTTTTGCTGGCAGTGACACCCGCAAAGCTGTGAATTACGCAGATGTATCTTTGACACTTGACAATGCAGATCATGCATTGTCACTTGATTTCAGCGAAGTAACCGTAACTCGAAGGTTGCATCGCAGTGGCGAAAGTGAATATTTTATTAACAAACAAGCTTGCCGTCTTAAAGACATTACGGAATTATTTATGGATACAGGAATTGGTAGAGAAGCGTATTCGATCATCGGACAAGGGCGAATTGACGAAATTTTAAGCTCTCGTTCTGAGGATCGTCGTGGTATTTTTGAAGAAGCGTCTGGAATTGTAAAGTTTAAATCAAGGAAGCGGGAAGCACAAAAACGTTTGGAAGAAACAGAGCAAAATTTATTGCGCATCCACGACCTTACTACAGAACTAGAAGATCAGTTGGAACCCTTGGCGGCACAATCGGAGAAAGCGAAAACCTATAAGCAACTGAAGGAACATCTAAAATCGATTGAGATTTCACTTTACGTACATCATATTACGGAACTGTATAAGTCATGGACAGAAGCGAAAGCGGCGCTTGAGTCGCTAAAGAATGAAGAATTGACTCTCTTGGTCATCGTTTCAGCGCATGACGCGAACTTAGAAGTCAACCGACTTGCAATGCGTAAGCTTGAAGAAGAAATCGAAGCACTGCAAAGGCAATTGTTATCTACAATTGAGGAACTCGAAAAGAAGATCAGCGCAGGCGAAGTGATCAAGGAACGCCGTAAAAACGGGGAAGAAAATTTACATTCCTTACAACTGTCAAAACAAGCGATGGATCATAAAATTGCAGAGCGTAATCAAGAAGCTAACGATGTCGCACGACGTATAGATCAACTTTCGGTTGCATTGGAAACACTCCATGCCGCGATTCTCGAAGAGGACCAACGATTGTCTAACGGTCTAGACCACGCTAACAGTGCAACGGAAGATCAATTGAAGAATGAATTGTTGGACATTCGCAATGGGTTAGCCTCATCAAGGAATGAACTTAAATATATGGGTGTTCAGGCTGAACAGAATGAACGCCGAATGTATAAACTTGAAGAAGAAAAGGACAAATCGACTGGGCACATCACCGAGTTAGAAACGCAACATATTCAATCCTCAGGCGCTTTGGCAATGCTAAAACAAGAAATTGATTTAGAGCGTAACCGCTTTATTGAAATTGGCCAACATATTCATGAGCAACAGAGTTATCTTGAAGAGGCGCTAAGCACCGTGCGCAAATGGGAGCAAAAAATAGAGTCGCTTCGTTCACGCAAGTTAACCATTCAAGAGCTCCAAGATGATTATGATGGATTTGCGCAAGGCGTTCGGGAAGTGATGAAAGCACACCAAAAACAGACGCTTCACGGCATTCATGGAACCGTAGCTGAGACGATTCGAGTGCCTGGTGAATTTGAAGTCGCAATTGAGACAGCACTAGGTGCTTCGTTACAACATATCATTGCGGACAACGAAACAAGCGCGCGCGAAGCCATCCAATATTTGCATAGCCGACAACTTGGACGAGCTACGCTTTTGCCGCTCAATATCATGAAACCAAGATTGATTCCGGAGGTTGAGCAACGACATATCGTTGGGCTTGCTGGGTTCCGTGGGATTGCTGCCGATCTGATTAAATATGAACAGAAGTACAGTGCAATCGTTGGCAACTTGTTAGGTAACGTCGTTATTGCCGATACGTTGGAACAAGCCAATCGGATCGCCGCCAAATTGCAATATCGATACAGAATCGTTACACCTGACGGAGATATTATAAACACGGGGGGCTCAATGACTGGGGGAAGCCTGCAGAAGAAGAATGTTTCTTTATTGGGCCGCCAGCGTCAAATTGAACAATTAACACATGAGATGGTATCCGCAGAATCCCAAGTCAGCCAATTGCGGGATCATACACAGTCGATTCGTTCGAAGCTTGCTGAATCGCAGCGTCAGTTGGAACGTTGCCGTGAAGCTGGTGAGAACAAGCGACGTCAAGAAACAGAGTCGCGTGCAGTGTTAAATCGTGTAGAGACAGAACTTAATCAATTCCGTGATAAACTGTTGCTTATCGAATCGGAGTTCATTGAACTGACGCAACAACGCGATCAGGAATCACAACAACGAGATGAGATTTATTCGCGAATAACAAGTCTTGAAGAGACGGAACAGGCGCTCATCGAGTCGATTCAAGCAGCTTCATTACGTCGTCACGAAGCACAATCGGCCAAAGAAGAGCAACAACAGCAGTTGACGAATTGGAAGGTGAGTGCCGCTGCAACGACACAAGATAAACAGGCGCTCACAGACCAACTTGTACGAAACCAAGCTGAACGGGATATACTTGAACAAGAACGAAGCGTAATCGTGTCATCTATCGAACGTTTGATGGAGGAATTATCGTTGTTTGAGAAGGAAGCTTCTTCCTTTGTGGAACAGGTGAATGAACTGCGCATTGTCAAAAATCGCACATCCGAATTGTTGGATTTTAAACGAGCGGAGCGAACACAATCTCAACAGGCGTTGGATCGCGAAGAGAGCGCCACACGAGAAGAGCGCACACGGCTTCGTTGGATTGAAGAACAAGCGAAACAAACGGAGATTCGCCTCAATCGACTTGATGTCGAGTTGGAAAACCTGCTTCATAAATTGGCAGAAGAATATGAGATGAGTTATGAATTAGCAAAAGAAAGATATGAAATTCCTCGCGATGTCCCGGCGACGCAAGCAGAGGTCAGGGAGAACAAACGCAAAATCTCGGCTCTCGGTGATGTAAATCTCGGTGCAATTGAGGAATATGAGCGCATCACCGAGAGGTTTGAATTTCTTACAGGACAGAAGAACGATCTGATTGAAGCAAAAACAAAACTTTATGGTGTGATCAAAGAAATTGAACAAGAAATGTCCAAGAGGTTTCTTCAATCGTTCGAGTCCATTCGTGAGCAATTTGCCGATGTGTTCAAGAGGTTGTTTGGAGGCGGGCGTGCAGATATGATTTTATCAGACCCGACGAATCTGTTAGAAACAGGGATCGAAATTATTGCACAACCACCTGGCAAAAAACAGCAAAATTTGCAACTTCTTTCAGGTGGAGAACGTGCATTGACAGCTATCGCCATTCTTTTTGCTATTCTGCGTGTGAAGCCTGTTCCGTTCTGTGTGCTTGATGAAGTGGAAGCAGCTCTAGATGAAGCGAACGTGATCCGATTTGCTCAATATCTACGTGAATTCTCGATGGACACGCAATTCATTGTTGTTACGCATCGTAAAGGAACAATGGAAGAGGCAGATGTTCTCTATGGAGTGACGATGGAAGAGGGCGGAGTTTCCAAGCTGGTGTCCGTGCGTTTGGACCAAGACGAAGAACCTTTGACGGCATAATTTTTAGTAGACTCTTAGGAGGCTGTGATGAGTTTTTTTAGACGGTTGCGAGATCGAATTGCTGCAAAGACAGAAGCAGTAACTAGCAAGTTTAAAACGGGATTAACCCGAACACGCGAGGCGTTCATCGGCAAGATCGAAGATTTGTTTCAACGTCGCCAAAAGATCGATGAGGCATTCTACGAAGAACTTGAAGAAATTCTTATTGGAGCTGACGTTGGCGTAAATACGGTGGTTTCGATCATTGATGAATTACGCCAGACGGTCCGATCTCGTAAGATTGAACATCCTGCTGAATTACGCCCAATTTTGTCTGAGCGTTTGGTTGGATTGCTTCGAGGCGGACAAGAACAGGAAACAGAGTTGCGGCTCGCAAAACAAGGGCTAACTGTTATTTTGATCGTCGGAGTCAACGGGGTAGGTAAAACAACAACGATTGGAAAGTTAGCCCATCGATTACAATCCACAGGCAAGTCTGTTTTGCTTGCTGCTGGGGATACGTTCCGTGCCGCGGCAATTGAGCAACTTGAAGTGTGGGGTCAGCGTGCAGGTGTTGAAGTAATTCGGCAGACGTCTGGTGCGGATCCGGCTGCGGTCATATTTGATGCGTTACAAGCCGCCAAACAACGTCAGATTGATGTGTTGATCTGTGATACCGCCGGTCGTTTACAGAACAAAGTCAATCTGATGGAAGAACTAAACAAGATTTTCCGAGTTATCCGGCGTGAAGTGCCTGATGCTCCGCATGAGGTTCTCCTTGTTCTTGATGCAACAACCGGTCAGAATGCATTGCAGCAAGCGAAATTGTTTGGGGAGAAGACAGGTGTTACAGGTCTTGTGCTTACAAAACTTGATGGCACAGCGAAAGGTGGAATTGTGATCGCCATTCGTCAAAATCTGCAATTGCCTGTTAAGTTTGTCGGACTCGGTGAAAAAATTGATGATTTGCAACCCTTCGATGCCGAACAGTTTGTACATGCTTTATTTTTTGGCGCAATGGAACAAGAAAGTCAACAGTAACGATGTTGAAGCTGTAACTTTTATTTATTCATTGGGGTCACTTCAGATATCGCTTGTTTCATAATTTCCAGCATACCCTTAAGTTCGGCTTGGGTGCTAGCGAGTGGCGGCATGAACACAATCACATCGCCCAACGGTCGTGTCAAAAGCCCGAGTTCACGCATTCGCAAGGTCGTGTGATATCCCGTGCGCTTCGCCCATTCGAACGGTTTTTTCGTAATTTGATCAGCAACCAGTTCAATCCCAATCATGAAACCCATTTGGCGAATATCGCCGACATGGGGAAGTTCAATCCAGTCTTGCATCGCTTCTTGTAGCCAAGAGCTTTTCTCACGCACATGGGAAATCAGATTCTCAGATTTGAACAACTCAAGATTTGCCAACGCAACAGCACATCCTAAGGGGTTCCCCGTATAGGAGTGTCCATGAAATAATGTCTTAAGATTTGTGTAATCCGCATAGAACGCTTGATAGATCGTCTCAGATGTCATTGTGGCCGCAATGGGTAAGTATCCACCGGTTATACCTTTAGCAATTGTCATGATGTCTGGTGTGACACCCTCATGTTCGCAAGCGAACATTGCTCCTGTGCGCCCAAATCCTGTAGCCACTTCATCGACGATCAACAAAACCTCGTATTTTCGACACAAACGCTCAACTTCCTTGAAAAATCCAGCTGGCATGACCAACATGCCATTCGCACCTTGCATCATTGACTCCACAATAATCGCAGCAATCTCATGTGAACGCTCTGCAAAGAGTGATTCCAGTGCGTTGAGGCATTCTTCTTTGCAGACATTCGCATCCCCTGAAGGATGCCGGTAAACATAAGGGTAAGGCGTCTTTAAACTGTTAAACAATAATGAACTATACATTTTATGATAAATATCAATGTTTCCGACACTGATTGCACCGATCGTGTCGCCATGGTATCCGCCACGCATGGTCACAAATTGACCTTTCTCGTTTCTGCCTATGTTTCGCCAATATTGAAATGCAATCTTCAACGCGATTTCAACGGCTTCGGCTCCACTGTCAGAATAAAACACGCGCGTTAGCCCTTGCGGCGCCAGTTGCACAAGTTGATCTGCTAGTAATGTGGCTGGAACATTCGTCATCCCCAACAAGGTGGAGTGAGCTATCGAGTCAAGCTGTCTACGGATGGCTTCATCGAGCTCCCATTTGCGATGACCATGCACATTCAGCCAAACTGAAGAGAAGGCGTCATAGTACTTACGCCCTTGCGAGTCATAAACGTATACTCCCTCGCCGCGTTCAATAATGAGCGGATTTCGATCATAATCTTTCATTTGTGTAAAAGGGAGCCATAACCGTTGCTTGCTCATTTCAATTAGATTGTCGTGTTCGTGGCGTTGCATTCTCATTCTCCTCTCCAATAGTAAACAATAACCTAAACCTAAATCAGCGGCAAGTGAGGATGTTTCAAGGTCAATACCTTGACAACGTTCGACAGGTGGGATACACTAATACTTGTTACTGTAAAGATTATTTACTTGACAGCAGTAAGCGGAGGTTTTGCGGATGGCGCAACAAGCTAACGATGTGTTGGCAAAGACGAACCGCATCAATTTGTTGTTTGATTTCTATGGACCGTTACTGACTGAAAAGCAACACATGTTCCTTACATATTATTTTCATGATGATTACTCATTGGGTGAAATAGCAGAGCAATATGCCGTGTCTCGTCAAGCGATCTATGAGCATATTAAACGAGCGGAGAACGTGCTTGAAGCTTATGAAGGCAAGTTGCAATTATTGGCTAAACACGAACGCCGGCATCAACTGGCTGCAGGGATTCGGCATAAACTTAGCCATATATCGGAAGCGGATGATCTTCTAAGGATGGTAGACAATCTGATTTCTGAATTTTAATGTAAGTTTCTTTAAGGGGGTGGGTATGGATGGCGCCATTCGAGGGATTGACAAGCAGGCTGCAAGGCGTATTTGGAAAGCTGCGGGGCAAAGGTAAACTATCGGAAGATGATATATCCGATGCATTGCGAGAAGTGCGACTGGCAATGCTTGAAGCGGATGTTAATTTTAAGGTTGTTAAGGATTTTATCGCCAAGATTAAAGAACAGACCGTTGGACAGACGCTGGAGAAAGGATTCAATCCAGCAATGACGGTTGTTAATATCGTCAACAAACAGTTGACAGAACTGATGGGTGAAACTCATCAGAAACTTGCACGCTCGAATCGTCCACCTACGATCCTGATGATGGTTGGATTGCAAGGTGCAGGGAAAACAACCACTTCAGGTAAACTCGCAAGACTGTTAAAGCAACAAAATCATCGCCCGTTGCTTGTTGCAGCGGATGTATACCGTCCAGCTGCGATTAAACAATTGGAAGTTCTCGGCGAACAAATATCCGTGCCTGTTTTTACACTAGGAAGTGACGCAAATCCTGTAGATATTGCAACGAAAGCTGTCCTGCATGCGAAGGAACATCACAATGATTATGTGATCATCGATACCGCAGGGCGTTTACACATTGATGAGACTTTGATGGGCGAGTTACATAGTATTCGCGAGTTAACGAAACCCGATGAAATATTGCTTGTGGTCGATGCGATGACAGGGCAAGATGCAGTGAATGTTGCTGAGAACTTTAACTCACAACTCGATCTTTCAGGTGTGATCTTAACCAAGCTTGACGGAGATACACGTGGCGGGGCAGCGATTTCAGTCAAAGCTGTCACAGGTAAACCTATCAAATTTGCAGCCATGGGCGAGAAATTGGATGCACTTGAGCCGTTCCACCCGGAACGGATGGCATCGCGCATACTAGGTATGGGCGACATGATGTCGTTAATAGAGAAGGCACAAGCCACAATTGATGAATCCAAAGCTAAAGAGATGGAGCGTAAGCTGCGCAAAGCAGAATTCACGTTAGAAGATTTCCTCGATCAGATGCAACAACTGAAGAAGATGGGTCCGCTTGAGAATATTCTTGATATGCTTCCAGGTATGGGGAATATGAAGCAGTTAAAGAATGCACAGATTGATAACAAACAACTCACTCGCGTAGAAGCTATCGTCTTGTCAATGACGAGGGCTGAAAAACAAAAGCCCGAAATCATTAACGCAAGCAGGCGAAAGCGAATTGCATCAGGTAGCGGCACTACGGTTACGGACGTGAATCGACTTTTGAAGCAATTTGAGGATATGAAAAAGATGATGAAACAATTTTCAGGGATGATGGGCGGTAAGGGCAATAAAATGATGAACCCTTTTGCCAAGATGAAAGGCAGAAAATTTCCGTTCTGAAGTTGCATAGATGCCCTAAGTAATATAAGTGAACCGTTGATTTTGTAAAGGAGGTGAATGTTTCATGGCAGTACGTATTCGTTTAAAGCGAATGGGCGCACACAAAGCTCCTTTCTATCGCGTTGTGGTTTCGGATTCCCGTTCTTCTCGTGATGGTCGTTTCATTGAAGAAATTGGCACTTACAATCCATTACAACAACCTGCACAAGTGACACTGGATGAAGAGAAAGCGTTAAAATGGCTTCAGAATGGAGCACAAGCTTCAGATACCGTTCGTAATTTGTTCAGCAAAGCAGGCATTATGAAGAAATTCCACGAGTCCAAGCTCCAGAAGTAACGATGCGGTATGGAGGTGCGGGATGGAACAGTTGGTGCAAACACTAGTTAGGGGCTTGGTAGATCGTCCAGATGATGTGCAGGTGGATGTTGTAGAGGATGAAGAATCCATTCTATATGAACTCCGTGTACATCCGGATGATGTTGGCAAGGTGATTGGTAAAGGCGGTCGCATCATTAAAGCGGTTCGCACCATCGTGGCATCGGCTTCCGCTAAGAATGGCAAGCGAATCGCTGTTGAAATTGCACCAACGTAATCAACTTAAGGGTGAGGACACTTGTCCTGACCCTTTTGCCTTTGGTGCTGTAAAGATGTAAGGCGGAGGATTTAGATGACACCCAGATGGCTAAATGTAGGGAAAGTGGCTAATACACATGGCATTCGTGGCGAAGTGAAGGTTTGGCCCGAAACTGACTTTCCGAATGAACGTTTTGTTCAAGGTAGAGAACTTTGGTTGACTCACCCCAGTGACGATTCATTGAGGATATTAACCACAGTCGCTTCTGCACGGCAACAGAAGAACGTCTATATCATTAAATTTCAAGAGTTTAACGACATTAATGAAGTTGAGAAGTACAAGGGTTGGTCCTTGAAGGTAGATGGCGAACGAAAAGCGCGATTGGCACCACACGAATTTTATTACCATGAAGTGATAGGTTGTGAAGTTTTCACGGAGCAAGGCGAATTGATCGGACGTGTGGACAGCATTCTACGTCCCGGTGCCAATGACGTCTGGGTAGTGC
The DNA here is from genome assembly GCA_044353165.1 of Paenibacillus sp. Classification (GTDB taxonomy): domain Bacteria; phylum Bacillota; class Bacilli; order Paenibacillales; family YIM-B00363; genus JBILCM01. Next base: position 123 of record JBILCM010000013.1, on the reverse strand, counting down.
AACTCTCGACTGGGAAGCTTGCTTATATCCCTTATATTGCAGATGTTGTGCTTACAGTCGATACCAACCTGCGAAAAGTTACGATTCGCCTCATGGAGGGCCTCATTGAATGAGAATTGATGT
>JBILCM010000045.1:0-17204 GCA_044353165.1 Paenibacillus sp. | reverse complement strand
TTTGTAATCAGATCACGCGTCATGAGAGGGGCGGATTCAGGAATCATGCACTGGATCGATGCGGTTAACCCATCTTCCGAAATCAGAACAGCAACTTCTGAACCGCCGCCGTCAGACCCTGATCCCGCGGAGACGGTGCCTTCTTGGATCGATATTTCAGGAATGGATTTGTAACTATCGTTCTGTGCCATATTGTCCATCCTCCCCTGACGATCTATGACTCTATTCTAACATGACATCGCTTCGGTGCACAGCATCACAATTCATCGACGCACTTGAGCAGGTGAGTGTCCCATCACTTGTTTGTATTGTTTGGAGAACGTATACGGATCAGGATATCCCAATTGTCGTGCGATAGCTGTGACAGAGGAGGTCGTATGTTCGAGCAAGAAATGTGCATGCCTAATGATCGCTTGAATTTGGTATTGTTTGAGCGTCATCCCGTAGGTACTGCGAAATTTGCGACTCAATTGTTTCTCTGACATCCCCGCTTTTCTCGCCCAGCGTTCTAGCGACATGGTATGATCCAGCCGCTCATCGATGGCGCGCTTGATGTATGCTAATTGATCGTCTTGGAGCCGTGTGCGCCCCCTGGTCATCATGCGGTATAATTCCAGAATCACCTCGTACATCATCGCCGAGCACCGTTGCTCGCGACCTAACGGGTCATGACTCCTATAGAAATCATACAGTTGATCCAATTTCCGCTCGAAAGTGATTGTCGTTTCCGGTTGCAAAGCGAAATAACATGGTTTCGTGAACCAATTCACCATCTGCAAAGTCGCGTTATGATAAACCCCGAATCGGATCGGGATAATGGTCGGCAAATTTGCTGGATCGGGCCTCCCGCTATGCGCGCATTGGTTGCTCACAAAGATGATACGTCCTCTGTGCAATGCGACGGGGCGACCATCGATCACATATTCGCCACCCCCCGCTTCAACGTAAAGAAAGTGCAGATCTTCATTCCGCCTGTGATCTTCAATTCTCCATTTATGCGGTACAGTGAGATGATGCATGCGATGAATTTTCAGATGATATTGATACGGCACGGCTTCCAATAACGCTCGGAGCTGTTCTTCGATGAAAGCGGCATCTGAAACCACATTCAATTCGTCCTCTTTTGACATGTATTTTACCCCAATTGACATGGTATTGCCTATTATTATATGTGAAAATATTCATATAAAACAACAATGGGAGTGACTCTTTTGACAAAACCGAACGTATTGTTTTTCTTCACTGATGACCAACGTTATGACACCATCGCTGCTTTAGGAAACCCGTATGTGAAGACCCCTAACATGGACGAGTTAGTGCGAAAAGGCGTTTCCTTCACCAGAGCGCACATTCCTGGGGGATCTGTAGGGGCTGTATGCATGCCTAGTCGTGCGATGCTTCATACAGGCAGAACGTTGTATCACATCGAAAATCACGGCACATCCATTCCGCAAGAACACGTATTGCTTGGAGAAGTGTTGAAGAATGCCGGGTATCGTACGTTCGGAACAGGCAAGTGGCACAACGGAGCGTCTAGTTATGCCCGCAGTTTCACAGACGGTGCCGAAATCTTCTTTGGCGGGATGGGTGATCACTGGAATGTACCCGCATATCATTATGACCCGACAGGTCAGTATAACCAACGAAGCAGACGCATAGTGAACCCGTCATTGTCTAATAAAGTAACCACGGTAGGTTGCGATCATATCAGCGCAGGTAAGCATTCCAGCGAATTGTTCGCAGATTGTGCGATCGAGTGGCTTGAAGCGTGGAAGCAAGAACAACCTTTCTTCATGTACATTTCCTTCATGGCGCCTCACGACCCGCGCAGCATGCCAGATGAGTATATGAAAATGTATGATCCGAATACGATTGTGCTCCCTGACAATTGGATGGACAATCACCCCTTCGATTTTGGGGTCAGTCAGATCCGCGACGAACTGCTTGCGCCTTACCCGCGGACGAAAGCAGAAATTCAGCGCCATCTTGCAGAATATTATGCGATGATTACGCATCTTGATCATCAGATCGGCCGCGTACTAGAACAATTAAAGCAGACAGGTGCTTATGAGAACACAATTATTGTGTTTTCGGGAGATAACGGGTTGGCTGTCGGACAACACGGATTGATGGGAAAACAGAGTGCCTATGAGCATAGTGTGCGTGTACCGCTGATTTTTGCAGGACCGGGGATTCCAAAGCATGAGACAAGGGAACAATATGCGTATTTGCTCGATATTTTCCCGACGCTTTGTGATTTAACGGGGAATCCTGTACCTTCCTCCGTGGAGGGACAGAGTCTGTTGCCTGTGATTCAGAATGCTGCCACACCGGGTCGGGATTATGTGTACCTCACCTACGAATCGCTTGTAAGAGCAGTGAAAGATGATCGTTACAAGTGGATTGAATATCGGATGAACGGTGCCACTCATCACACGCAATTGTTTGATTTGCTGACGGATCCTTGGGAGATGAACAACTTGCAAGGCGACCCGCAGTACGCTGCGATTGAAAGCCGCTTGATCCAACAATTGCATGCATTCCGTGATGCCTGGGACGATCATACCCACCCTACAGGCAGTAAATTTTGGGGCGTGTAAATCATGCAACGACTACCTTGATAGGATCAATCGTTGGGAAAAATAAAACATCAGTCGGAGCAGCGCAATGATCGTGAAGCAAACCCATAGCGGTAACACCTCAAGGAGAAGGGCTGCGATAAGCGGCCCTACCGCAAGGCCGATATGCATGATGAGCTGAAAATCCGAGAAATAAGCCATCTCGTGCTGATGGTTAGGCGCATCTTCCATCATCATAGATTGCTGAGTTACTTCATGCACCGCATTGGCAATCCCGTTCAATACTTGCAAAGCTAACAGCAACCAGAAGCTTTGAATGAGTCCGTACGGCAGAATCAATAAGGCCATGGCGATAATCGAGACGCCATATACTTTCATTAGCCCTGCTTGTTCGATCAGGCGCCGGGTGAGTGGAAGCATCAGTGCCGAGATCGCCCCCGTTGCTACGATGAAATAAGCGATTTGTGTGTTGCTGAAATTCAGTTCCTTGATGTGGTAAATCACAAACAGCGGAGCGACCATCGCAATGCCCATATAATTAAGCGCCATCCACCACATGGTGCGGTTGCACTCACGGAACGGCCAGCTCATACGGAAGGTGATTTTCATTCTCTCGCGCGGAGCGAGTCCGGCGATCAAAGCCATCCCTGCGAATGTAGCGAGGCAACCCAGCAGCATGAACGCAACATAATTGTGCGGAAACCATGATTGTGTGGCATCCAATGCGGAACCAATCGCAAAGCTGCCAGCCGTCAAGATGACAATACCAATCGTCTTGTTATAGTTAAAAATAGTAGGAAACATGCTCGGTTCCAGATGACGGCGCATGATCGCAGGCTGTTGAACGAAGGTGACCATCACAGCAACCGCATTGATACTCCAGAAGAATAACAAGTAAGGGAATGGATTCGGCAATAGAATAGAGAACGCCATGCACAAGAATGCGAACTGCCGCGTATACCCCGCAACTAAGAACACACCTCGCGTCACAGGCAATTGACGCGTCAGGAACGCAAGCGAGAGCGCACAGAAGAAAGCAGGTAAGGTGTTGGACAATGCTATCGTAAAATTACTCGCCCCCAACTTAGCAATCAGAACGGGCAAGAATGCGAAAAATGCAACACTCTTAATATTCTGCAACACAGCGTCGAGATAGATGCGGTGCACCACTTTCATTGTGATGAGGACCCCTTCACGAGACTTCCTAATGTATTGCTATCGTACCAACGTAGAACGCATTTGGGAAGTCTTTATTTAATGCAGTCAATCCTTTCACATATGAATAATATTTTATATAATACTCCATGACGGTTGTAACGACTTTGATTGTAGGGCAGGGAAACAAGACAACGATGGTGGCACTCATTGAGCTAAAACATGTGACAAAACAATATGATGGTGTAACGGTTCTGCGAGGAATTGATTTAACCATAGAACAGAATGAGTTTGTTACGCTGTTAGGTCCGTCCGGTTGCGGCAAAACAACGTTGCTTCGAATCATTGGCGGTTTTGAAGAACCCCGTTCTGGAGATGTTCGGTTTGAAGGCGAGAGTATGTTGGGTGTTCCCCCGCACCAACGCCCCACCAACACAGTATTCCAACGCTACGCCCTGTTCCCCCACTTGAACGTATTTGAGAACGTCGCCTTCGGGCTAAGAGTGAAACAAGGTTGGTTCACATCATGGAATCAACGCAAAGCTCGGAAAAACCGTGAAACCGAGATTCGTAAGAACGTACTGAAATATTTGAAGCTTGTCGGTTTAGAAGGATACGAATCGCGCAATGTCGTCAAATTATCCGGTGGACAACAACAGCGTGTGGCCATAGCAAGAGCGTTGATTAACGAACCGAAGGTGCTGCTCTTGGATGAACCGCTAGCTGCCCTCGACTTAAAGCTTCGCCAAGAGATGCAATACGAACTCAAAGAAATTCAGCGCAATACAGGCATCACCTTCGTCTTCGTGACCCATGATCAAGAGGAAGCTTTGACGATGTCGGACCGCATCGTGGTGATGAATCACGGTGAAATACAACAAGTAGGAACACCCGTTGAAATCTATAACACACCGGTGAACACGTTCGTTGCAAGTTTTGTAGGCGAGTCTAATCTGTTTGAAGGCATCATGACACAAGACAATCACGTCTCATTCGATGGTGCCCGTTACCCTTGCACGGAGCAAGGTTTTCAAACCGAGGAACCTGTAGACATTCTCATACGACCGGAAGACATCGATATCGTGGAACGAGGCAGTGGGCTCATTCCTGGCGTTGTCGAAAGTGTGATATTCAAAGGCGTCCACTATGAAATGGATGTTAGAACGAACCACCGCACGTATACGATTCATACAACCGATCATGTGGATTTGCACAAAGAGGTCGATCTGGCGTTCGAGCCGGCAGACTTGCATTTGATGAGGAAAAGCGTATGAATCGAAAACAACCTTCGCCCCCAAGATCACCTCATCTCCTGCTTGGAATTCCATATGGGCTTGTGCTCGTTGTCCTCATTGTTATACCGCTATTCCTGATGGTGTTTTATTCCTTCTTGGCAAGGACGAACTCCAGTTTTGGGTCACTTGCGTTCACATTCGAAAATTACACGCGGTTTTTTCGTGAACCTTTGTTCATCAGTTTGCTGGTCGAGTCGTTGGTTCTGGCTTTGATGGCGACGGTGGTCACACTGATCATCGGCTACCCCCTGGCTTATCTGATCGCAAGAAGTCGCCCAAATACACAATTCATCTTGCTCTTGCTTATCACTGCGCCGATGTGGCTGAATATGCTCCTGCGCACTAGAGCATTGCAACAAATTTTCGAGATGATCGCGCCTGAATGGCTCGGTACGAATACTGCAATCGTGATCGGCATGAGTTATTTGTTCTTGCCGTTTATGGTATTGCCGATTTTTGCCGCACTCCATCGCCTGGATGAGAGCCTCATTGAATGCGCTGCTGATCTTGGAGCCCACGGAACCCAGCGCTTCGTTCGCGTCATCCTTCCCTTATCGTTACCTGGGATCTTGTCCGGCATCATGATGGTGTTCTTGCCCGCAGCCACAACACTCATCATCCCTAAGTACTTGGGAGAAGGTCGTTTCTTGCTAGGCAACCTCATCGAGAATGCGATGATTCAACAAGGCAACTATGGCTACGGGTCCGCGATTGCACTGGTCATGGTGGCCATGATTATAGGTTTTCTCTATATTTTAAGGAAAGTGGATCGAGCACATGGAGGTCACCGTCATGAACAAACATAACCTCCATGCCCGCCTATTTATCGGAACCGTGTTGCTCCTGATGTACATCCCAATCGGCAGTCTCGTCTTCTTCTCATTCAATGAATCCAAATCACTGACACGTTTTACCGGTTTTAGTATGCAGTGGTACGTCAAATTATTTGAAAGCGAACAAATTATGCATGCAGTCTACACCACGCTCTTGACTGCAATCATTGCAACAGGGTTTGCCACTGTTCTTGGAACATTAGCCGCACTGGCACTCTCCAGATCGAAGAACGTGTTGCGAGAGATCACCCTAAATCTGAACAACATCCCTATCGTGAATCCTGAGATTGTGACGGCGATCAGTCTATTCGTCTTGTTCGGTGCCATTCAATTGGAGCGCGGATGGTTCACGATGCTACTGGCCCACATCGCATTCTGCACACCGTATGTATTGCTTACGGTATACCCGAAAGTGCGACAGTTGGACCCCCATCTAGCTGATGCGGCCTATGATTTGGGGGCGACACCGCTCCTCACATTATGGAAAGTCATCCTCCCACAGATCAAAGTAGGGATGATGGCAGGCGCAGCGATCGCGTTCACGATGTCTTTCGACGACTTCGTCATCTCCTACTTTGCCTCGAGCGGATCTGCGGTAAAGAACATCTCCATCTATCTGTATACGCTAAAACGCGGTGTCGAACCGACCATCAATGCGCTGTCTACGATCATTATTTTGGCAATAGGTCTTAAAATCACTTACGATATGCTTAAACAAAACAAACGAATGGTGGATGATGAACGATGAAGAAAGCAATACTCGTTGGACTGGCTTTGGTGACAGGACTGCTCATCGCTTCCTGTGGATCAAAATCAGAGTTGAAAGTGTTCATGCCTAATGAATACATCAAGGAATCTTTAGTTGAACAATTCGAGTCTGAATTCGATGTTGATGTCCAAATCATTACTTTCGATTCGAACGAAACCGCGCTGCCGCAAGTGGAAGCGAACCGTTACGATCTTGTCGTACCTAGCGATTATGCAATTGAGGAACTCGCTGCGAAGGGATTGCTTCAGCCCATCGATTGGACAAAGTTGACAAGCATGAATTCGAACGATTTGGATCCGGCCTTGCAACAATTCCTTAACAAACAGAAAGATGCAGTATCGGGGTTTGATTATCTTGATGTCTCTGTTCCTTATTTCTGGGGGAATGTAGGTATTCTCTATGATACGACCAAAGTAGAGAAATCGTTCCTTGAGGCGAATGGATGGAGCAGCTTACTCGACGGAACGAAAAAAGTGATGTTCTATGATTCATCCAGGGATATGATGATGATTGCATTGAAGGCACTTTATGAGAATGTAGATATCAACAATCCGACTGAGGCTCAATTGCAAGAAGCCGAAGATTGGTTAGCGCAAGGGGCACAGAACAAAGAAACGACGTTCGCTTCAGATGAAGTGCTGGATGATATGCTCGTCGCAGGCGACACCAAATATGCAATGGCTGTCACGTATTCCGGCGATGCGGTTTATTTGATGAGTGAGAATGCAGATTTGGATTATTATGTACCTGAGCGCGGCACGAACGTGTGGATGGATGGTTTTGTCATCCCGAACAATGCCCAAGAAGTGGACTTAGCGTATGATTTTATCAACTTCATGACCCATCCAGAGCAAATGTATGCCAATAGCGAAGAAATAGGGTACACCGCACCCCGCGCTGATGTGATTCAGAAGATCATCGCTGATGAAGTTTACCCTAGTGCATCTTACCAAATTTCAATTCGTGAGACAGACTCTGTGTTCCGCTATAAGCCCGAATTAAAAACGCAAATCGAACAAATATGGGCACGTGTCCGTTCAGCACCGTAGTTAGGATGTGAACTGAGACAACAACGGATCATCTGTCTTGCCTTGCCATTCAATCAGTTGTTTGCGCAGTTGGTCCAGTATGTTGCCGAAAGCAGGATCGTCTGATAGGTTGTGCATCTCCCAAGGGTCTTGTTCAAGGTGAAACAATTGCGTGGTTCGCACACCTTTTACAACATACTCAATCAACTTGTAGGGTCCTGAGCGGAGAGAACGTTGAACGTTGCGGTACCCACAAAACAGGGAGGAACGATGCTCACCTTGGCTTCCTTCCATCACAGGGAGGAAGCTTTGACCTTCCACACTTAACGGCTTAGGAATACCCGTCAGTTCACATAAGGTAGGGTAAATGTCGAGCAGATAACAAAGCGCATCTGAGCGTTGCCCTGACTGTATTCCTGGACCGGTAAGGATGAGGGGTACGCGCAGACTGTGCTCATAAAGATTCTGCTTACCCATCAAACCATGCTGACCTACCGCCAACCCGTTATCACCCGTAAAGACAATGATCGTGTTCTCGGCTTGGCCGGATTGCTCAAGCGCATCCAAGACTCTGCCTAATTGCTGATCGAGATGAGAAATCATCGCATAATATTGTGCCAAGTGTTCCTTCATATTCTCTTCCTGCCTGGGCCAACTTTCCAATTGTTCATCCCGAACGGTAAGTTCCCCGTTATCAAACGGATGTCTCTCCATAAAATTGGGCGGTAGCAGCATTCGTTCAGGGGGGTACATCGCTTCAAACTCGCTCGTGGATTGACGCGGGTCATGCGGCGCAACGAATGACAGGTAAAGAAAGTATGGGTTTTCTTGATTGTATTGTTCAATAAATTGAACTGCTGCATCAGCAAACAACTCACTAGAATGAACACCGCCCACATCAAAACCGATCGGATGACGCGTTACTTTGTCTTCGGCAAGCATATATCCCGTCTCGTGGGGATATGTTCCTGTGGGATCATAATCATGAATCGCTACGTTCCAATGACCGCCGTACTCTTTGTACCAACCTTTGGTGAAACCAAAGATACAGTCAGCACCATCAAAACTCCGATTGAATGACTTCCTGTCCTGATGCCATTTGCCAATATGATGCGTGGTATACCCCGCTTCGCGGAAGGTTTCCGGTAACGTCTTGTGTTCTTCAGGAATGACGCTCCCTTTGCCAGTACCTTCCCCGTGCAAATGAAACAATGTTCGACCCGTCAGCAACATCGCACGGCTAGGCATACACACGGCAGGATGGGTTCCACCCATGATATGCGCATGCGTGAATGCGAATCCTTGATTGACAAGACGATCCATATTGGGGGTATGGATGTCGTGATTGCCTAATGCTCGAATCGTATCGAATCGTTGGTCATCCGTCAGGATGAAAAGGATATTCGGCTTTCGTTTCAAATCAGAGAACCTCCCTTATGTAAGATTGTAGCATTGATCGGCTCAATCTCATGATGAACCGATGTATTACTAATGAAAACGGCCTTCAATAACAGGCGAACAGGGGAGCCCGTGAATTGCACTCCCCTGCTAGATTTTCTGTTGATTTTGGTTATTTCTTGCTATTGTACACCTTCGTGTAAATATCAAGCATCGTTTGGATATCCATTTTCTTCAGCGTATTGATGTAATTATCCCATTCTTTGTCGATGTTCGCATCCCCGGTTACGAAACGTGCTAACATCTCTTGAATGTACAAATCAATCGTTGTTTCCAATTCTTGCAATTTGCCGGATTGTTGTTCGTTGAACCACATGATCGGTAGAATCTTATCTTCACTCTGCTTGAATGGCTCATACAAGTTTTTCGTCGCTTCATAGAGAATCACTTCTAAGTTCCGATCACGATTGACTGCCGATTCACTGTTGCGATGTTCAAGCGTTTGATGATCATGATTTATTTGAGCAAGATGATCATTCTGAACATTCCCGAATGCTTCTAGTCGTGTCCATTTGGCCTGTCCCCCATCAAGTGAAATTTCCCCAGGTTTTGACTTTCTCCAACCTACACCTTCCTGTCCAAAGCGAGCTAACATCATGATTTGTTCATCATAAAACCCTTCTGCCCAGCGTAATGCAACTTCCGGATGTTTGGTAGCACTTGTGATCACAAATCCTGAAGGACTAAATGTGAAGTATGAGTTGTAGGGGGTCTTCACATATCCCGTCGGTCCCTTCAGCGGTGGTACTGCTACATAATCATACCAGCGATTACCGCCAATTTGAGCAAAAGTGGCTGGTCCGTTGCCAGCTACTGTGCCTAATATGGGGGTTCCAGGGTTTTCACCCATTTTGCGCAACTGATTGGTATCTTGTGTAAAGCTTTCGGGAGCAATTAGACCTTCACTGTAAAGTTTATTTAAATACTTAAGTCCTTCTTTATACTCAGGTTGCGTATAGGAAGCTTCGATTTTCCCATTTTTGATAATTAATCTTTTATTCCGGTCAATATCGTAGTACAAGAAGGAGTTTAACAGATTCATTTCTATCCCTACTCTAGAACCTATGGTTGCACCAGCAAATGGAATTTCGTCAGCTTTACCGTTACCGTTCGGATCTTTTGTTTTGAATGCCTTTAGCACTAGATAAAATTCGTCTGTAGTAGTAGGGACCTTCAAGCCAAGCTTATCCAACCATGGTTTGTAAATCCATAACTTCGTAGGCATTGAGCAATGATAACATTCAGTATAATTAGGTAATGAAAAGATCGAACCATCTGTGGACGTTATGGCTTTCTTAACCAATGGTTTTTCTGCTAATAATTTTTTTGTGAGAACACCTTGTTCTTCAATAATATCATTGAGTCGAAGAAACCCGCCCAATTCGCCATACACCTTAAGCATCGGTGGCGTGATCCCAAACTTCATGATTGCATCAGGCAAATCACCACTGGCTAACATGAGATTCAACTTTTCATTAGCCTGTTTTTGGGGAACAACTTCCCATTCAATACGAACATTCGTTTTTTCTTCATATTGCTTGACGAATGTATTCGTTTTCAAGTTTTCGATACGTCCGTTGTCTTGAACCAGAATTCGTAACGTCACTTTCTCTTTCACAATTGGGTATGTGCCTGGTGCTGTCAAGTTTTTGTTTACCGGCCTTGTAGTTTTCTCCGCCGTTAGTTTTGTTGCGGCAACTTTCTGTGCGGCAGCTTTATCGGCGGCAACTTGATCTGCTGCTGCTTTCTCTGCTGCGGCTTTGGCTAAAGTTGCTGCTGCTGCTTGTTCTGCTGCTAACTTCTCTGCAAGCAATTTTTCAGCTGCAGCCTTCTCTTCTTCTGTCTTCGCCTCGGCAAGCAATCGCTCTGCTTCGGCTTTCTCTGCAGCCGCTTTTTCTGCATCCACTTTTGCTTGTTCTTCAGCTGCTTTGGCAACATCCAATTCTGCTTGTGCTTGATCTGCAGCTTCCTCTGCGGCTTGCTGGTCTGCTTCTGCTTGTTCTATTTCCGCACTCGTATCAGCGGTTTCGGTTTGAGTAGACTCTGTAATTTCTGTTGCTCCAGAGCATGCTGTAACGACAAGAGCCAAAATTAACAACCAAGCCAATAACACTTTCTTCATCGTTAGACCTCCTGTTTTTGATCTTAATTGATTTGTGGCCATGAACCTACTGGTGAATGATGGTGCTGTAATTTTCGTGGCATCACCTCCTTTAATTCAATGAGCGTCTATCCTTTCAGTGAGCCGATCATGACCCCTTTGACAAAATGCTTCTGCACGAAAGGATAAATCGCAAGAACCGGGGCGGAAGCGACAACAATCAATGAATATTTGAGCAGGTCCTGCATTCCTTGCCGTGCAGCCATCTCGGTTATGTCGGCCAGCATGTCCATGCTCATCTCGTTCTGAACGAGAATGTTATTGAGCACAATCTGCAGTGGCCAAAGCTCCTGATTCTTCAGATAAATTAACGCGTTAAAAAATTGGTTCCAATGTCCGACGGCATAGAACAAGCTAATGACAGCGATGATTGGAGCGGATAGCGGAATAACCATCTTCAAAATAAATTGAAAGTCGTTGCAGCCATCAATTTTGGCAGCTTCCAACATTTCCTCTGGGATCGTCGTCTTGAAATACGTTCTCGTAATAATGACTTGCCATACGCCCAGAGCGCCAGGGATCAACAGCGCCCAGCGTGTATCAAGAAATCCCAAGTCTTTCACCAATAAGTAACGCGGAATTAAACCGCCATCGAACATCATCGTGAATACAACGAGGAACATGAACACATTCCTGCCGAAAAAATCTCGCCGAGATAACGGATATGCGGCCATGATGGTGAGCGTTACGTTAATCATCGTTCCTACGATCATATAGAAGAATGAATTCGCGAATCCCGACATGATTAAACGATGTTTAAAAACAGTCATATATCCTTCCAGGGTAAAATCGACAGGCCATAGCCAGACAGCGCCGGAAGTGACTGCCAAGGGTGAGCTGAATGATGCGCTGAGAATATAAATTAATGGATATAAAATGAGAGTGATCAGGAAGCTTAACCCTGCATAATTGATCCATGTAAAAATTTTGTCTCCCCTTGAATCTCGAATAAAACTTGTGTCCATTCGGTTCTCCTCCTCTCTTTACCATAAACTCTCTTGTTTTAGTTTTCGGGCTCCGTAGTTAATGACGATCAGCAGAATCAAATTCACGACCGACTTAAACAGGCCAATGGATGATGCATAGGAGAAGTCAACCAAATCCGATGCCAATCCGACCTTGTACACATACGTATCGATCACTTCTGCACTGCGAAGATTGAGTTGGTTCTGAAGCAAAAGCACTTTCTCAAATCCAAGATCCATGATGTTCCCCATATTTAAGATAAAGAGGATGACTGCAATCGGCGCAATGCCGGGCAGATCAATATGCCAGATCCGACGTAATTTCGAGGCGCCATCGACGATCGCTGCTTCGTGGAGTGTGGGATCGATGCTAGAGAGCGCTGCCAAATAAATAATGCAACCCCAGCCCATGTTCTGCCATATCCCCGACCACACATAGATCGACTTGAAAAACTCGGGATGACTCATGAAGTGGATCGACTCGAACCCCAGCAACATGACGAACTTATTGATTAAACCAATTCTCGGGTCGAGCAACTGCATGATAATCCCGACCATAACGACCACTGAGATAAAATGAGGCGCATATGTGATCATCTGCACACTTTTCTTGAATCGTTGCAATACTACGTAGTTTAAACTGAGCGCCAGAATAATCGGGAACGGGAACCCAACAAACAATTCGTAGAACGCTAAACCTAACGTGTTCCCAAGCACCCGCCAAAATTCATAAGAGTTAAAGAATCGAATAAAATTATCAAATCCAACCCATTCACTTCCAGAGATTCCAAGAAAGGCGTTGAATTTTTTGAAAGCAATTTGAGCTCCATACATCGGGTAATATCTGAACACCAATAGGTATATAAGTGGCAGAAGGAATAACACTTGCAACTGCCAACTTTTACGAAACTGTTTCCACCCACTTCTCCAATACAATAATGCGCTTACACCTAACTTCATGCATTCAAGTCCTCCTTAGTCGTTCCCATGATGTATTAACGTTGGTTACTATACCCCCGCAGTTGAATGATCGTAAATATGTAATTGTCCCCTGTTGTGTGCGTTATTCTAGAAAGCGTTCTCAAGGCTAAATTCAGTTGTTTATTCAATAGATTCACGAATGTGCAATGTTCTATATTTTCGCACACAAGAAAAAGCACTCCCCACATGTGAGAAGTGCTCTTCATGAATCGCCTAGGTTGAAACCGTCTGATTGCTGCTACGAAACACCGTAGGACTGAGACCGTGTGTTCGTTTGAACGCGCGACAGAACGTATTCGTCGATTGATACCCCACCTTCATTGTGATTTCATTAACACTCAGTTGGGTCGTTGACAACAATTCCCGAGCATGTCGCATGCGAACATCATTCAAGTAATCTGTGAACGTCGTTCCCGTCTGTTCCTTGAAGAAATTCGATACATATTTCATCGACAGGTCAAAATGTTCTGCAATGGCATCCAACGATAGGTCTGAAGATGCAAATTGCGATTGAATGTACGCAAGGATTTCTTGTTTTAATTCATGATTGTGGCTCTTCTTGTTCACGTTCACCACTTGACACAGCTGGTTGAATGCGTCTGTCATGCGACGAAACATTAAATCCGGCGTGACTTCTTTCTCGATTAGCTTGGCAATCATCTGAACGTCAATGGTTTCAGGCAATTGATAATCCATCTGTTCTTGCAATTTCAGCAATGAGCCCCATATCACATAATAGAGTACCCTTACCATGGGGATAGAGAGGTGTCGATACACGAAATTGTTCTGATAAACATCCTCTAACAGCTTCGCGACGTTCTCATGGTCCCCAGCCTTCACGTAATTCATCAGACGATTCTCAAGTTCTGCAGGGTAATAAAACCCGCTGTGATTCAGTGATAATTCATCATGCCAGATCAATCCCTTGTGCCTGCTTTGTTGCGCGTATTTTAATGCAGCCATGGCATCTTCGTACGAACGCGACAGATCGATGACGCTCGAATAATGATTGCCTAGAGAAATGGTGAATCTAAGATCGACAATTTGCGCTGTTTGTTCAAAAACTTGTTCCCACTGTTCAGTGATCACTTGCTTATGGGTACCCAATTCATCCTGATGGTAAGGCATAATCACGGCCATCTTATCTTCATCCATCTGGTGAATATGTATTGCGGATGCTGGGAAGACGGCACCCATCGCATCTTCTATGAGTACTTTCTTGCGGTTTAACTCTAACAAGATGTCCTCACTGATCATCTCTTGATATCCTTGAATGTGAACCAATGCAACCTGCTTCATGGAACCGTGAAACTCAATCCCGAGGTAATGCATGAAGGATTCAACTTCTTGATCGGTTTTGAATTCCCCTCTAAGCAATCTCTCGAAGAAGATCGTCTTCAGCGTCGGTAGCTGCTCCTTCATCTTGTTCTGCAAACGTTCATGATCGTGGAACAACTCGGAGAACGTATTTTCTAGCCAGTCGAACGTTCCTGCACGTAGAACAGGTTTTTGGGTCCGTTCTGTAATGAATCTTACCATTAGACGCATCGGTTTGCTGCTCCGATAGGCGAGTCCAATCGCTACGACCAACCCGATGAATATCATGACGAGTACAGAGATGGAGATCATTTTCTTAATGTATTGGACTTTCCCAAACACCAACTCAGGTGATTGGACAACAACATATGTCCATCCATTCATAGCAGAGGTCGTGTAAGTGACCATCTTCCCATCTGTGGCTGCAGTTGGTTCGATCACACCGGTTGCACCTAGAACGTTAACGGTATCAGGAGGTGTTGTTCCAGCATTCGATGAAACTGAAGTAATGATGTTGCCATCGGTATCTGCAATGTATGCCCAACCCCCGTCAGCAATGTTCAACCCTTGCAAGAGTTGTTGGATCTTCTGATTGTCGATCAGGATCACAACAGCACCCGTTAAAAATCCGTAATTCCCCATGCTCTGCATATAAGTCACGACGTTAGCAGGTTTCCCTTGCAACAGGGCAGCGCGTTGTGGGATGTACGTTTGCTGATACGAGCTTAAGAAATAGGTACTCCACTCATCATAGGACATGTTCTCATAACGGAAAATATCTTCGTACAGTTCGGGCATCTTGTAAGTGGAATTTGCGGACAAAGCCAGATTGCTTCTTTCGAACAAAATAAAGTAATTGAGAATGAAACTATCGGTCAGCGCATATTCGAACAATCCTTTGCGGGTATCTAATATTTGGTACGTTGTGGAGCCCATGAACGGCTCTTCAACCTGTTGAAACGCTTTCACTTTCGGGTTTCTCAAAATTTGCTGTACTTTCTCCTCAACGTCACTTAACCTAGCATCCAAGATTTGCTGTGTCTGCTCCAACACCGTCAAGTTGGTTCGCACCACTTCATCTTGGACAGCTTTAGCCGAGATGTAGTATACAGAAATGCCAAACGCTAATGAAATCACCAAAATAAGTAAGTAGGGGACAAGAAAACGTATAAAAATTTTGTGATTGTTACTCAATTTTCTCATCCCCTACTTACGAATCGAACATTCACATGCTTTTTACAGTTATATTAACTCGACAATCTCTTGATGTAAACATAATAAAAATCAAAGAACCTGTCTGATGTAAGAAGGTAGTTGTGTTCGCATGGTAGCTAATACTTCTTGGTACTCGGGATTCCCCGCAAGATTGACCATTTCGCGAGGATCTTGGACCAAATCATACAACTCCTCATAAACCGGCTCAATTTCATTATAGGCTGATGCACGTAAGAAGGCATCGTAGTCGTCTAACGTACGCTTCATCTGTTCATGTGCTTGTGCCGGGTCTTCCGTCCGTGGGAAGTAGCGAATGTATTTCCAGCGTTCGGTTCGCAGACACTCACTTTTGACATAATTCTGAGTGTCCATCAGTTGTTCTGCAAAGAACGCCTCGCGTGGGCTTGTATTCCCTTGAATGATCGGAATCATGCTTTGCCCTTGCATCGAATCAGGGATCGGAACCCCGGCAAGATCGAGTACTGTTGGCGCTAAGTCGGGCACAAGCACCATTGCTTCGCAATGTTGTCCGCGATGAGCCTCTGGTTGCCTTGGATCATATACAATCATGGGAATGCGTAGATCTTCTTCATAGAGGAAGCATTTGCCCCCGAGTCCATGTTCCCCCATATGTAGGCCGTGATCTGTAGAATAGACGATAATGGTGTTCTCAGCCAATCCCATCACGGCTAACTTCTCCCGCAAACGCCCGATAAATTGATCAATTCCGGTGACGGTCTGATAAAAACGTAGGAATCGCTCCCGTGTTGTCTCCGGTGTTCGGACATAATTGTAGGTGTGAAGATACTCCCCATTGTAGATATCAGCGGGAATTCGTGGCGAACGATCTTCATAAGGCACATACGTTGCGGGAAGCGGAATTTGATCGATGCGATCGCGATATGCCGTTCGGTACAATTCGGGATCAGAATCACGCTGTTGCATCGACGTAGTCCCTGCTGTGTGCGGTAAATTGAACGTCACACATAAGCAGAAAGGTTGATCCTCTGGCCGCTTGGGCAAAGCAGGCGAGCAACTGTTCAAGAAAGCTTCGTCAGGTGTCAAGAAATTGTTGACTCCTTCTTCAAACACCTCAACCTGCGTGTCAAATTGCGAATTACGATAAATCGCGCCTACTTTCGTTTCCTTGACGTAGAATCGGCTATGGTCATGGTTTCCGTACCAGTAATCAAACACAGACTCCAGATAACCGCTTTTATAACCGCCCTCACCTGCGGGGACATGGTTCTTGCCCACCCAACCGATAAAATAACCGTTCTCCTTGAGTTTCATCGGGAAGCTATTCTCCCATGAGGCGGGTGATACCGTATTGTCATTGTTAAAATTGACCCCGTGTCTGCGTTCCCACTGGCCGAGGTAATGACTGCAACGACTAGGCGTGCATACCGGGCTCGTACAGAACGCATTCTTGAATCGAACACCGTCGC
>JBILCM010000116.1:0-5319 GCA_044353165.1 Paenibacillus sp. | reverse complement strand
CAGTTCCAGTGGAAGACCCAGTAACATCAATTCAGCCGCCCAGAAAAATCCACTAAAGATCAAATCAGGCTTATAACCGCCAGCTACAGCTTGTAACAACGGCATTGCTGTTGTGGATTTTGTGCGATCCAATGTGATATGAGGGTACTTTGCTTTCAAGGGAGCAACCACGAGCTTTTCCCATTGATTGTCTGGCGTAGCATGCTGGTCCCACACTTTTAAAGTCACTGGTCTCGTATCGATTACAGGCGGAATGTCTGTTGTTTGTGTTTGTGCTGCAGGTTTCGTTGTCGCTGGGGTTTTTGTGGAAATGGCTTTCTGGGCAGCCGCCTTCTCTGCTGCGGCTTTCTCTGCTGCAAGCTTTTCAATTTCGGCTTTAGCGATCGCTTGTGCGGCTGCTCGCTCGGCGGCTTCTTTCTCAGCCAACAATTTCTCAGCGGCCAATTTCTCTTCTTCCGTCTTCGCTTCGGCTAACATTTGTTCCGCTTCCGCTTTCTCCGCTGCGGCTTTCTCCGCTGCGGCCAATGCTTCGGCTTCCGCTGCCTTTACCGCTTCCAACTCTGCCTGCGCCTGGGCTGTCGCTTCTTCCGCTGCAACCTGCTCTGCCTCAGCACTTTGCACAGTGTCTTCCGTCGTCGACTCCGTGGACTGTTCGACAGTCGGGTTGCTGCTGCACGCCAAAAGTGACAAGATAAGTACAATAATGAATGGAACGATAACCAGCTTATTTTTCATAAAGAAACCCTCCTTGAGCGAATTAGGATAAAATGAAAACGCTCTTATTCATCATAATCATAAAGATTATGATGAATGGGCGTCAATGTATCGATCCGGATAAAAATTGTATTAATCAATCCATGATTTAATAATAATCAAATATTAACATTGATTGTGTTCTGCTTCGCGTATTGTCGCGGCGTCATGCCTGACCATTTTTTAAATTGTCTACTGAAATGAGCGACATCATGATAACCTAGCAAGTTTGAGATTTGCTCAAGCTTCAGATTGCTTTGTAACAACAAGGACTTCGCTTCATGGAGTTTCTTGAATGATAAATATTGACGAGGCGACATCTTGTAAATCCGCTTAAACACTTTATTGCAATAAGAAGTACTGATACCTAGTTCACGGGCAATATCTTGTATATTTCGAAGGAATGCATCGCCACTTTCTTTCTCCATCCGAACCTGAACCAAGGCATCAATTTTTTCCGCAATGAACATGGCATGTTCGCGTTTACGCTCCGAAATTTTTGAAGATAGATCAACCTGATCCCTTAGTGCAATAATCAGCGTGCTAATGAATTCGAAGATTTTCGTTTGGAAATGTATTTGGTCGATGATGGTAACAGACTCCCGCCGAATCAATTCAATCAGTTGGTACAACAGCGGGGATACCCGGCGTGTCAATGTGGAATATGCGGGGAAGAGGATGTCTTTGGCACTGTTCAAATACGGCAAGAACGCCTTGTCATCGATGTGAAAATGGATGCAGAAATAACGTAATGTCTTGTCCTTCGCCGCTTGACTCGAATGGATACTCCCTACAGGCACTAGGATCAGATCTCCGGGGAGTTGTTCATACGTCTTATCCGAAACGCGGAACACTTGTTTCCCTTCTGTAACAAAGTTAATTTCATAGAGGATATGTTCATGTTCTGGACATTCCCACCCATTTTGCAGACTTCGATAATGTGTGCCATGGACAACAATGGTGGCCTGCAAACCCGGAATACGAAATGTATCTTTTTCGTAACATTGTGTTCTCGCGTCTGCATCGATATCCCGGTACCATTTGGTGTACATGATTGTGAACTCCTTTCGCCATGAATGGGGATCATTGATGGGGTTGCTCACAATATAACGGAATACACTTCAGGTAGCAAGTGGGGCGCATCCCACGCAAGCTGATTAAATACATCAAATTTACATAAAAATACACCCCTCCAAGTAACAGGTTCATTCGCTTAACCTGGTTAATGAAGGGGAGTAGATCACTTACCTCAGCCGTATTACTTTATAATATTATCTAATACTAAAGCTTT
The DNA here is from genome assembly GCA_044353165.1 of Paenibacillus sp. GTDB lineage: Bacteria > Bacillota > Bacilli > Paenibacillales > YIM-B00363 > JBILCM01. The sequence goes on along the minus strand of JBILCM010000116.1, from coordinate 3,275 downwards.
CTCTGCGTTCTCAGATGCTTCCCTCAAGACGGTGTTCATATCTTTCGCACCCGAAATATATTGTGGAACTAATGAATTCAACGGGACCCACGTATATTTAAAGACTAATTCCCATTTGGTTTTCGGAGTGACCGGCACCATTCTGGTTTTGGTTAATACAAGTAAATTTTTATTTCTAAGATCTTTATTACTACTTCCAAACATACTGTTGATTTCTGCATTATCTTTAAGAGCTGTTAATTTCCCAGCCTTACTAGAAAGTTCCACCTGTAATTCCCGATCCAACAAACTTGCTATGACTTGATATGCGATGTCTGGATATTTCGTATTTTTACCCAGATACGATGCATGAAAATCAACCATGGAATGCTTGTTGCGTGATTCAGGAAATACAGGTAGGGTCACCATATCCCACTGAACATTGTGTGGTCTCACCAGGATATCGCTAAACCAATCAACATATATTGCTAAATTTTCAGTGGTATAGAATGCATTCCGGATGACCCCGCCGTTGAGAATATTCAAGGTGCTCATGCCGGGAATCTCAGCAAACTGTTTGTACGTATTCAACAATTTCTTGAAACCATCATCTTTAGTAACCACGGATCGATTATTCGCATCTAAATAGTTTAAGCCCATGGCTCTACTCATTGCGAACAAGCTGATCTGGGGCGCCATGCCGTAATATTGAACACCATCGGCTTTGCGCGTTAATTTTCTTGCGAGTTCTAGATACTCATCATAAGTCATCCCATCCTTCGGATAGGGAACGTTAAACTTGTCAAAAATTCGCTTGTTATAGAATGTCGCTTGAATTTGTTTGTAGATGGGTAACATATACGAGCGATTATCCACAATGAGCTGATAGTCTCTCATTTGGTCTACGATCGAAGAATCAATTCGAGTGAAATCAGTTTTATACTTCTTAACAAGATCCGTAAGATCAAGAGGCATTCCCAAGTCAACCAGATCATGGAATAAGGATGATGCATTGATATAAATATCATATTCCGTCCCTGCTTTCGCTGCAGTTAGGAGTTCTGCATGTGTTGCAAATATCGGCTTAAGTGTAACATTAGGAAATTTTTTCTTTAAATAAGGCATAATTGCAGTATCAAGTTGTTCTGATGAAAGTATGGCATTGCTTACCCATAAAGTTAATGTAACCGGTTCAGTAATGACAGGTGAACTGGTGTCTTGTGTGCTTGCTGCTTGTTGTGGTGTCGTTGTGGTCACACTTGGAACAACTTTCTCCGAAGCCGTTTTTTGCGCAGCGGCTTTCTCTGCGGCGGCTTTCTGCGCAGCTGCTTTCTCCGCAGCAGCTTTCTCGGCTGCAAGCTTTTCAATTTCGGCTTTGGCAATCGCTTGAGCGGCCGCTTTCTCGGCTGCTACTTTCTCAGCCAACAATTTCTCAGCAGCCCGTTTCTCTTCTTCTGTCTTTGCTTCCGCTAACAATTTTTCCGCTTCCGCTTTCTCGGTTGCGGCTTTCTCCGCTGCGGCTAACGCTTCCGCTTCCGCCGCCTTCACCGCTTCCAACTCTGCCTGGGCTTGGGCTGCTTCCTCATCAGCAGCATCCTGCTCTGCCTCAGCACTTTGCTCAGTTTCTTCCGTCGTGGGTTCCGCTGTTTGCTCGACTGTTGTTGTGTTACTACAAGCAATCAGTGACATGATAAGTACAATGATCAAAGGAATGACAATCAACTTTTTTTTCATAAAAACCCCTCCCTAACCGAATCGACACAGAATGAAAACGCTCTTACTGAACATAATCATAAGGATCATGCCAATAGAGCGTCAATGTAACTATCCACACAGAATTTGGACAAATATGCTTATTTTGTAAAAATACTTTATAAATAAAAGATAATTTACATAACAAATATGAAGAACGTCTTCTAACACAGCTTAATTCGGTCCGTTAATAACGATAATCTTCACGTTCCCGTTCTCAAACCAAAGAATATTCATGCCGAATGTTTCAGAAATAAACCGAATAGGGACCATGGTTCTGCCGTTAATACTGACCGCAGGCACGTCCACTTTGACGTTCTTCCCGTCGATCCGGGCCAGATCGGAGGCGAGTTTTAGCTGAATATCCCTCTTATTATATGTAATCCGTACGACACTCGTTGAGGGACTCCAGTACACCGTTGCGCCCAAATATTCACTGATTGAACGAAGAGGTACTAAGGTTCTGCCATTCATGATCACAGGCATAACATTGTCATATGCACTGAAGTCGATGGGGTTGCCATTCGTGAATACATAGAAGCCTGAAGCGTCATTGTGAACTAGGAAATCTGCAGCTTCTCGATAAACCATGTCGTTCGTCGGATTCCTTCTGATGTTGTTCAGTATTTTATCTGACGCTTCAACAACATCTGAAAATCGCATCTTCGAAGGGTCAAATCCGGTGAAACCCGTTATTCGTCGAAATTCCGCAGGGTTGTTCTGTAAGGTAACTTCTCCCGTGGCAATAGGTCTGTATTTTGCATTGTCCGTCTCTACTCTATTATTCGCAACTTTCATGACAGGTGATTGTGTATATTCCGCAAATTCATCAAAGACGATCTCTTCGCGTCCAAGGGATTTGTTGTAATAAAGCAATAGATTATCTTCAAAAGTTACCCGCCTAGATGTCTTTACGGGATCCCCTATTTTTTTGCCGTAAATCGGCGACTTGATGGTTGTCTCACTGCCCCTATATTCATTCCAGAAGCTGTTCAACTCAGGAAACTTTCTCAGAAAGGGCGAGTTCTGATTTTGAATAATGGGATCAAACGTTGTGTACCAAAATTGCTTTTCTAAGTCAATGGTACTTAATGAATGCGCACTTAGACGGATCGGGGCCGGTGTATCGATAAATAGATTGTTCCGAACATGGACATCGGAAGCACTATTCAAGTTCAATCCGTGTGAGCCGCCATTCTTCACGCCTTTATTAAAGTTTCCGATATTGTGGAATATGTTCTGGTCGACGGTATAACCAAACGATTGATTGTCAAAATAGATCGCATGAACCGCATTACCTTTGACACCGATATCATGAAAATAGTTGCCACGAATGATTTTCCCTTTCATATGAGGGAGGTGGCCTTGGTATGAATAGATCACACCCATATCTTCATAGTGATCGGTAACACAATTGAAAAACTCATTATTTTCCACGATCGTATCAACACCCCTTAAGTAAACGGGAGCGTATTCTATGTCATGTACTTTGTTATTCGAGAAACGATTCCCTACCCCACCAAGATCTATGGCGCCAAATTTCC
>JBILCM010000044.1:0-17332 GCA_044353165.1 Paenibacillus sp. | reverse complement strand
CTCGCGCCCCTTGGTGCGGTTGTGGCCGATACAGCGGCGGATGTGGCCAGAGAAGCCGATGTCGTCATTACGATGCTTGGGGACGATGCATCGATAGAAGCGATGTATTACGGACAGCGCGGTGTGTTCGAGGGGCTGCGCCCGGGTGCGACGGTGATGGACTGCAGCACGGTCTCACCTGAACTTAGCAAGCGCATCGCCGCTGACATGCAAGCGCGGGGTGGCGCATTCTTGGACGCTCCCGTCACGGGAAGTAAGCCCGCTGCAGAAAGCGGGACGCTCGTGTTCATGGTGGGCGGACAAGCCGAGGCAATCGAGCGCGTCCGCGACGTGTTGATGGCGATGGGCCGTGACATTGTGCATATGGGACCATCGGGCGCGGGTTCGCAGACGAAACTCGCGCACAACACGATGGTCGGCATTCATGCAGCGGCGCTCGCCGAAGGGTTGGCAATGGCTGTCCGGGCGGGCATCGCTCCAGCGCAATTTTTGTCCGTTGTCCAAAGCGGCGGCGCAGCAAGCAAGCAAGTCGAGTTAAAGCGTGACAAATTATTGACACGAGATTATAGCAATCAATTCTCGCTCAAGTTTATGCTGAAGGATTTGCGCTTGGCTTCCGCAATGACCGATGCGATGCAGATGCCTTCCCCGATGCTCGCAGAGGCGAAAGCGTTGTTCCAGATGGGCGAATCCCAAGGGCTGGGCGAAATGGATCTTTGCTCAATCATTCAGCTGTATGAGCAATGGACGGATACGCGTATAGAAGGATAGACGATGCAACGAAGGAGGAACGATCGATGACAACGCTCACTATCTACCCCCCGGATCAACAAGGGTACGGCGAATTTGACGGTGGACGCATTACGGAACAGAAGCCGATCGGATTTCCCGGCGAAGGCTCTGCGGTCAAGCGAGTGGGACCGCTGTTTTATTGGGCATGGATGCACGGCGATGAAGGTTATATCGCATCGCATCCGCATCAAGCGTTCGAGATTATGACCTACGTGCTGTCTGGGAAAGCGGAACACGGCGACTCCTTAGGCACACGCAGCGTCGTTGAGGCGGGCGGTGCGCAACTCATTCAAGCAGGGTCTGGCGTGTATCACGATGAACGGATCATTGGACCGAATATGCAAGGTTTTCAAATTTGGTTTGAGCCGCACATCCGCACCGCACTGCTACAACCACCAACATACAGCCAGTATGCAGATGAACAGTTTCCTCGGGAGAACGAGCCAGGCGTCACGGTAAAGACGGTGATTGGCGGAAACTCACCGCTTCGGATCGTCGCTGATGCGCGGATGTGGGACATCACCCTCTCCCCCGGCGCTTCGTATCCATTGCCTGTAGGTCCAGAGCGCACTTTGGCTGCGTTGGCAATCGACGGCCGAGGGCAATGGAGCGATGCCTTGCAAGGGAGTCTAGGTGTTTTTCACGCTAGAGATTTCATGGTTGTTCGTTCCGACGCATCCGAGCATGTAACGCTTCTAGCGGATGGACTTAACACTACACCGCTGCGCATGATTGTGATCGGCGTGCCGGAGCAAGTCGACTACCCTTTGTTCAACAAAAGGTGAGTTCGCTTCAAGGCGATCGTCCCACCACGACAGGGTCATCTGGGATGCGCCAATCGATCTCGGCTTGTCCTTGATAACGTAACCATGCGTTCACGCGCGAGAAAGGCCGACTGCCGAAAAAACCGCGATGCGCAGATAACGGGCTTGGATGGGGAGCGCGCAACACGAGATGCTTCTGTTCATCGATACGCGCCCCTTTCTCTTGCGCATGATTGCCCCATAATATGAAAGCGACGGGCTTCTCGCGCGCATTAATCGCTTCCACGATGCGGTCGGTGAACCATTCCCACCCTTGGCCTTTGTGCGATTGGGGCGATCCATCCCGCACGGTCAACACGGCGTTAAGCAGCAACACACCCTGCTTAGCCCAGGCGGCTAGATGTCCATGCTTGGGCACGGGGCATCCGATATCTTGACAAAGCTCCTTATAGATATTGACAAGCGACGGCGGGCATGGCACACCGGGTTTCACTGAGAAACTCAAACCATGTGCTTGCCCCGGGCCGTGATACGGGTCTTGTCCGAGGATGACCACTTTCACGTCCGCATACGAGGTAAGTTGCAACGCATGGAAAATGTCACGCTGATCCGGGTACACCGGCACTGTGGCATACTCTTGGTTCAAAAATAAGGTCAATTGTTTATAGTAAGGCTGCATGAACTGCTCTGACAGCACTTGCTGCCAATCATTCGTGAAATGATTCGCAACCAAATGGATCACATCCCCTGTCGTTAAGCGTAGGCAAGATTGACGATATGCTCACATTTTATCATGATCGTGATTTATCGCATATGTGCTTACCCACCTTCCCAACCATTGGAGGTTTTCCCTGTTGATACAAGCGGTCGTTTTTGATTTTGATGGCACGATTCTGGATACGGAATCGCTCTGGTACGCATCATTCCGCGACGTCTGCGCTCGTTATGACGTCGAACTTCCCCTTGCCGTCTTTGCGCAGGGAATTGGGACTTACGATGAACGCATGTTTCAATATATACTGGAACGAGTGGAATCGGAAGCTACGCTTGCAATCATCAAGCAACATGCGATCGAACAGCATCACCAGCTTGTCCAATCGATCCAACCTCGCGATGGGGTAAAGCAATACTTAGAAGAAGCCCGCTCACTGAAGCTGCGCATCGGTCTAGCCACGAGCAGTCCGCGCCGCTGGGTGGAGCCGTTCTTGGCATCCCACGGTTTGCTCAACTACTTCGAGACATTGTGTACCGCCGATGATGTCACGAAGATTAAGCCCGATCCTGAGCTGTATGCATTGGCAGCCGAACGCCTCGGCGTTCAACCCGCGGTTTCACTCGCTTTCGAAGATTCCGCGAATGGTGCCCGGTCTGCCGCTGCCGCTGGTTATAAAGTCGTCATCGTGCCCAATCCCGTGACGGAGCAACTCATCTTTGAGCGTTATGATTTGCGTATTCGCTCCATGACCGACTGCACACTCACGGATGTATTGAAACAACTGAATTAACTATCAACCCGTCCCGGAGGCTGTATACGTGCATCAAACTCATACATGGCAAGCCAGAATGAAACAATTCGTATCGATCATGTGGCCCATTCTCGTCACGCAAGTCGGTCTGAACGCGATGACCGTCATTGACACCATGATGTCCGGCCGCGCGGGTACGGACGATCTCGCTGGCGTAGCGATTGGCTCGAGCATATGGATGGCGTTCTTCCTCTTGATCACGGGAATTTTATTGTCCGTCACGCCGAATGTCGCACAATTGCTTGGCAGCGGACGACAAGAACAGATCGGCGCCATGGTCACGCAAGCGATGTACTTGGCCGTCGTGTTGGCCATCGCGGTCGTTGGCATCGGTGCACTGTTCCTCGATCCCTTGTTACACCTGATGAATTTAGAAGAATCCGTTCATCATGTGGCCAAACATTATTTGATCGGCTTGTCGCTCGGCGTGTTGCCGTTGTTTGTTTCCTTGGTCATCCGCAATTTCTTCGATGCACAAGGGTACACCAAAATCACGATGTTCATAGTCATGATTGCGGTGCCATGCAATATATTGTTCAATTACTTGTTCATCTTTGGCAAATTCGGGTTTCCAGAGCTTGGCGGGATCGGTGCAGGATACGCAACTTCCATCACATACTGGATTCTGCTAATTATCAGCGTCTATATGACGTTCCGCAATGCGTCCATGCGGGCGCATCGATTGTTTACGCGTTGGTTTGCACCGTCATGGAAGGCGTGGAAAGAACAGCTGGCTGTGGGGATTCCGATAGGACTGTCCATTTTCTTTGAGGCGAGTATTTTTTCCGTGGTTACGCTATTGATGGGTTCGCAATTCGATACCGTGACGATCGCATCGCACCAAGCGGCTTTCTCGTTTGCAACGATTATGTTTATGTTGCCGCTTAGCATGTCCATCACGTTAACGATTCTAGTGGGATTCGAAGCAGGGGCGCAGCGATACAGAGATGCCGTCCACTATGCGAAGCTGGGAACGACAAGCGCCATCACCATCGTGACGATGGCTACAATTATCTTGTATTTTACTCGCGATCTTGTCGCGTCCATGTATACGGATGTGCCTGCGGTGTCGGCCATGATTGCGCAGTTCCTCATCTATGTCATTTTCTTCCAACTGTCTGATGCCTCACAAGCGGCCTTGCAAGGAGTATTACGAGGGTACAAAGACGTGACGATTCCTTTCGTAATCGCCTTCATCTCGTATTGGGTCATTGGCATTCCTGTCGGTTATGGATTCGCGAATTACACGGATCTCGGTCCGTTCGGTTATTGGATCGGTATTACGATCGGACTCACTTGCGCTGCAATGGGTTTCCTGGCACGGTTAAGATGGTTGCAGCGCAAGCTGACCCGAGGCACTTAGTGTGCGATGAAGAACTGTTCCAACCGCCGAGCCACTTCCTCATTCGCATTCTCGACGACTTGCTGGTGCTGCGGCCGGCCGAACAATTGCGCAATTTCCTCGGGAAAAGGTTGCTCAATACCTGTGCGTTGAATCGACTCATCGAATTTGGCCGGATGCGCTGTAGCCAGCACTACGAATACCTCATCGGGCGCTGCAGGGTTGCGATACGCCTCATAAGCGGCTACCCCACAAGCGGTGTGCGGATCGAGCAAGTACTCGTTCCCGCGGTAGCACGCTTCTACCGTGTGCAAGCATGCCTCATTCGAGACACCTTGTGCCTGAAAGTCGGCTTGCACTTGCTTGAGCAGTTCCCCTTCGAAGATGAGTTTCCCCTCTGCACGGAATTGCTGCATCATCGCCGCCACGACATCCGGGTTCTCACCCACGATATAATACAAATAACGCTCGAAATTGCTCGCGACTTGAATATCCATCGACGGGCTGTACGTGCTGCGGAACGCATCCGGCATGTAGATGCCTTCTTTCACGAACCGCTCCAGAATGTTATTCTCATTCGTTGCTAGAATGAGCCTGCCGATCGGCAACCCCATCCGCTTCGCTAAGTACCCTGAGAGAATGTTGCCAAAGTTTCCGGTCGGCACACTGAAGCTGACTTGTGCCCGTGGAGATTGTTCCTGCACACGATAATAGGCATAGAAATAATACACCGTCTGGGCCAAAATACGCACAAAATTAATCGAATTGATCGCGCGCAGATGGTACTTGTTCTTGAAGGCAACGTCAGCGAACAAATCTTTAATGATCCGTTGGCAATCATCGAACGTGCCTTGCACCGCAAGGTTGAGCACATTCGCGTCATCCACCGTCGTCATCTGCAACTCTTGCACCTTGCTCACTTTCTCGTGCGGGTGCAGAATACAGATGCGAATGCCCTCTTTGCCGCGCACACCCTCGATTGCCGCAGCCCCCGTGTCTCCCGACGTCGCACCCAGGATGTGAATAATCTCGCCACGCTGCTGTGATACATATGCGTAGAAGTTGCCGATGAACTGCAGCGCCACGTCCTTGAATGCGAACGTCGGTCCATGAAACAACTCCAATATTTGTAACGTCTCATCGATCTTGACGAGCGGCGTCACATCGGGGCTGCGAAATCCGGCGTAGCTTTGTCGAATCAATTCGCGTAAATCCGACTCCGGAATTTCACCATCTGCGAACAGCGCAAAAATCTCAAACATCAAATCTTCAAAACCCAACTTCGCCCAACGATTCAATTGATCTTGCGTCAGCTTCGGCAGCGACACCGGCAGCATCAATCCGCCATCCTCTGCTAATCCAAGTAAGAATGTATCGATAAATCCGTACTTTGCGGTATGCCCGCGTGTACTGACAAATTCCATGTAACCTCGATCCCCTTCGCCATCATTTGCATCTATTATATAACGTGCGGGCAGGGAACGAAAACATTTTTCATGACAAACCTACTTGATCGCTCCTTGCATATCACCGGGGATAATATACTTCTGGCCAAACATGTACGCCACCAGGATCGGCAACACCGTCAGTAATATCGCTGGAATGAGAAGTTTCCAGTTGTTCATGTACTGCCCATTGAACACATCCACTTGATTTATCTCGTCATTTTTCCTGAAATAATGTATTATATATACGAATTAGTGATGTCATATTTATCCGATGGATCAAAGGGGAAGTCAAGTGATGAGACAATTCAAGAAAATTCTAGTGGCCAACCGTGGCGAGATCGCCATTCGGGTGTTCCGCGCATGCACGGAGATGGGGATTCAGACGGTGGCGATCTTCTCGGAGCAGGATAGCGTCGCGCTCCATCGTTTCAAGGCCGATGAATCGTATTTGGTCGGCGCGAACAAAGGGCCCATCGAAGCGTATTTGGACATCGAAGGCATTCTTTCGATCGCCAAGCGCCATGAGGTGGACGCCATCCATCCGGGGTATGGATTTCTAGCGGAGAATGCGGAGATGGCGAGGCGGTGCCGCGAAGAGGGCATTGTGTTTATCGGTCCTTCACCTGAGCACATCCGCCAATTTGGCGATAAGGTCGAAGCCCGTGCAATCGCGATGCAAGCAGGGATTCCGGTCATTCCTGGGACACCCGAGCCGATCCGCGAGCTAGCGACAGCGCAACAATTCGGGAATGACCATGGATATCCTGTCATCATCAAGGCGGCAGCCGGCGGTGGCGGTCGCGGGATGCGCATCGTGCGTAGTGCAGATGAGTTAGTGTCGTCTCTTGAACGCGCAAGTTCGGAAGCAAGATCCGCGTTCGGTGATGACTCCGTATATGTAGAGAAGTATTTGGAGTTGCCTAAGCATATCGAAGTGCAGATCATCGGTGACATGCATGGGAATATCGTTCACCTCTATGAGCGGGATTGTTCGATCCAGCGGAGGCACCAGAAAGTGGTAGAAGTAGCGCCGAGCGTGTCACTGCCCCAAGATCTGCGGGATCGCATCTGTGATGCCGCATTACAGTTAATGAAAACGGCGAATTATTACAACGCGGGTACGGTAGAGTTTCTCGTGACGCCAGATCAACAATTTTATTTCATTGAGGTCAACCCGAGGGTGCAAGTAGAACATACGATCACGGAGCTGATTACGGGGATCGACATCGTCCAGACGCAAATTCGGATTGCCGAAGGACACGCGCTACATGATCCGTTGATTGGAATTCCCCAACAAGAGCGCATATGTACCGATGGATATGCGATCCAATGCCGTGTCACCACCGAGGACCCTGAGCGTAATTTCTCCCCTGAGACGGGTCGCCTCTCCGCCTATCGTTCGAGCGGCGGTTTCGGGATTCGCCTCGACTCCGGCAACGGGTATGCGGGCGCCTACATCACACCGCATTATGACTCGCTACTCGTGAAGGTATGCTCCTTCGCCCCAAGTTACGAGCAAGCCGCAAGAAAAATGTTACGCGCGCTCCAAGAGTTTCGCATCCGCGGCGTGAAGACAAATTTGCCATTCCTCGAGAATGTTGTGCAACACCCCGATTTCCTCAGCGGTGCGTATGATACATCCTTCATCGATAAACATCCGGAACTGACCAAATTCCATGAGCGCAAAGACCGTGCTACAAAATTGTTGCATTACCTCGGGCAGACGATCGTGAACGGTCATCCTGGCCTTGCACCGATGAAGAAACCTGTGTTGGACGCACCCCGTCTCCCTGCCATAGCGGCAGACGCGACCCCTATGCCTGGAACGAAACAAATTCTTGAAGCTTCCGGGGTTGACGGGCTGCTCCAGTGGATGCGTTCACGCAACCAGATGCTTATCACCGACACCACATTCCGTGACGCCCACCAGTCGCTATTAGCTACTCGGGTACGCACCTACGATTTACTACAAATCGCTGAAGCCGTAAGCAAGCACACACCTCAGCTGTTTTCCATTGAAATGTGGGGCGGCGCAACATACGATACTGCGATGCGCTTCTTGAATGAAGACCCTTGGGTACGGTTACGACTGCTGCGCGAGCGCATCCCCAATGTGATGTTCCAGATGCTTCTGCGCGGTGCCAATGCCGTCGGTTATTCGAACTACCCTGATAATGTCGTGCGTAAATTTATTCAGTGTGCTGGCGATGCAGGCATTGACGTATTCCGCATCTTCGACAGCTTGAATTGGATGGAAGGGATGCAGGTGGCGATCTCTGCCGTTCGTGAGAGCGGCAAAGTAGCCGAAGCCACCATCTGTTACACGGGGGATATTCTGGATCCGGTGCGCGACAAGTATTCCTTAACCTATTATGTGAACTTGGCCAAATCATTGGAGCGCAGCGGTGCCCACCTCCTCGCGATCAAAGATATGGCTGGTTTATTGAAGCCTTATGCCGCATTCAAGTTGGTCCAAGCCTTGAAGAACGAAGTCGGCCTCCCTATCCACTTGCATACACATGACACGAATGGCGGTCAGCTCGCTACCTTGTTGAAAGCTTATGAAGCAGGGGTCGATATTGTCGATACCGCGATCGGTGCGATGTCCGGCTCCACCTCCCAACCGAGCATGAACAGCTTGGTGGCGATGCTGCAAGGACAACCGCGCGAGACAGGCCTCGACTTGGCATCACTTCATGCCATGTCCAACTATTGGGAAGACGTGCGTCATTATTATGCCGGGTTCGAGAGCGGTTTGAAGGCGCCGAGTTCCGATGTGTATGAACATGAGATGCCGGGAGGTCAATACACCAACTTGCATCAACAAGCCAAAGCGGTCGGACTTGGCAACCAATGGGATCAGGTGAAAGCGATGTATGCGACCGTCAATCGCATGTTCGGGGATATCGTCAAAGTGACACCTTCCTCCAAAGTGGTCGGTGACATGGCGTTGTTCATGGTACAGAATCAATTAACCGAGCAAGATATTGTTGAACGTGGAGATCGGCTCGATTTCCCCGCTTCCGTCGTTGAGCTGTTCCAAGGCAAGATCGGTCAACCTCCAGGAGGGTTCCCTCAGCAGTTGCAACAGATCGTACTGAAAGGGCGCAGCGCGATCACGGCTCGTCCCGGTGAGTTTCTCCCGCCTGCGGATTTTGTGGCGATCCGAGCGGAACTGGAAGAAAAGACCGGACGATCCATCAATGAACACGATCTCATGAACTATATGATGTACCCGAAAGTGTTTCTTGACAAAGAGCGAATGGTTAATGAATTTGGTGACATCTCTGTATTAGATACACTGTCTTTCTTGTATGGCATGAACCTTGGCGAAGTCATCCATGTGGAGATCGAACAAGGCAAGACGCTGGTGATCAAGCTGACCGCGATCGGACCCCTCTCCCCGAGCGGTACGAAGACGATCTATTTCGAGCTCAACGGCCAACCGCGAGAAATCTCCGTTCGCGACCATACCGTGAAGGTAGCCGCTAACGTGCGAAGGAAAGTGAATCCGAATGAACCGGGTGAGATTGGTGCACTCATGCCTGGGAATGTGGTGAAAGTGATGTTCCGCCAAGGGGAACGCGTGAAGAAAGGCGAGTACCTGCTCGTCACCGAAGCGATGAAGCTCGAGACAAACTTGCAGGCACCCTTCGATGGCACGGTGAAAGAAGTGCATGTGAAACAGGGGGATGTCATCGAGGTCGGCGATTTGTTGATGGAATTGACGAAGCATTGATAACAAAGCCCCGTCTGTGTTGGCAGGCGGGGCACTTGATTTTACAACTCATAGGGTACGGTTCCGGTTCTCGGGTCCGTGATGTAACCCCAACGCTCAACATAGACGTCGCCGGGGAGAAACTCATCCTTACGCTCGCGCAACATCTGTTGGAGCAACACATCCAATTGTTGCTGTAACGCTGCATGTTCCTCTTGATTGCATAAATTATGCATCTGATATGGATCTACCTGGTTGTCATACAGCAACCATGGTCCCTGGAGGTCGCGCACATACGTATAACGTTCTGTGCGGATACCACGGCATTCTTTGCCGCCATGATCAATGCGTGTCCACTCCCCGAACGGTTGAATGCATTGATAGAGGGCGGCTTTCACATCGAGCGCCTCTGCTCCTTGCAAATAAGGCGCATAATTGGTTCCTTCTACGGTATGCGGAATACCAATGCCAGACAATCCGAGCAATGTAGGCATAATATCCGGCGTGTTGATTGGCATCGTCACTTCTCTTGCGATCCGCCCGAACAATCGGGGATAACGCAACAAGAAGGGAACCAAGATTGACTCATCCCAAGGTCGCTGTTTGCGGAATTCGCCTTGCGAACCGATCATATCGCCGTGGTCTGAAGTAAACACGAAGATCGTATCCTCAGCAATCCCGGCCTCATGCAGGGTAAGGTCCAAATCTTTGACCAAATCATCGAGTGCGCTGATGTGCGCGTAATAACCCGCAAGCTCCTGACGAGTTTGTTCTTCCTTGTATTCAGGCACATTCGGCCGCAACGTGAGGCTTGCTGGATCATACATATCCTGATAGTTCTGCGGCGCGGTTTCGTAAGGATTGTGAGGCGGGCCCCAAGATAGCACCAACAAGAAGGGTTTATCTTTGGGGTGCGAAGCAATGTAATTCTGGGCAGAACGGGTCTGTGCTTGGGCGTCGTAACCTTCCCACAGCTTCTTCTCTGGACCATCTTCATAGTAGTAAGACTGGTTATAATCATGCGTACACTCGAGCACTTGCCAGTAATCAAAACCTTGCCTACGATCTCTAGGGATGAAGTTGCTCCGACCGTTCGCATTGATATGCCACTTGCCAATATAAGCAGTATCATAGCCGGATTCCTTGAATGCTTGCCCCAGGGATACGGCATCGTTGCCTAACGGAACGTCATTGACGAACACACCATGCGTCAACGGATACTGCCCCGTCATCAATGACGCCCGGTACGGCGCACATACTGGCATGCCAGAAACCGCGGTTTCAAACGAGATACTCTCCTGCTTGAGTTGATCCAAATACGGTGTGCGTACATCAGGATTGCCCGCATACCCTATTGCATCTTTGCGTTGTTGATCGGAAAAAACATAAACCACATTGGGTTGTTTAGACATATGATGAAGTGCCTCCCCGTTGTAATGCGAATGGTCCGATTGAATGAATTTGATTCCCCTCTCAACTCTTCTCTCGGTACTTTCCAGGGGAACAACCTTCGTGACGCAAGAACAACTTGGTGAAGAATGCAGGATCCTCATAACCGACCAACCCAGCGATCGTGATAATTTTCTCATCGGTTTCCCGCAGCAAGTGTTTTGCTTTCGTCATGCGAATCTGGTGGATCATCTCAACAATTGTAAAGCCTGTCTCTTGTTTGAACGTGCGATTCATCTGACGGGAGCTGATGTTATACAGCTCAGCAAGCGCCGTCTGGTTGATCTTCTGATCGTAATAGCGTTCAAGGTATCCTGTGATACGCTGTGCCAAACGGCGTGCGGGACTTCCGCCCATTCGCTCGCCTGCTTGTTGCAATTGTTGATAGTATCGCGATAACAGGATCAGTAATTCTACCAACTGCAGACGAATCAACGTTGCGTATCCAGGCAGTCGCTCATCGGACTCCCGCATCATCAACTCCAGCATGGAGAGCACCCGCATCGCTTCTTCTTCATTCAGATTGACCCTGTGGTGAAACCGCTCTTTCTCATCGAGGAATGGATGCACATAGTAGTAATCCATTGATTCAGAGACACCCAACTCTTTGAGCCAGCTGTCTTTGATCAGTGAAGGCAGGAACAAACAATTGATAATCTCAATCTCCTGCCCCAACTCCACTTCATACATATGCACTTCACCGGGATTAATAATGAAGATGTCTCCCGCTTTAATACCATACCGATTCCCTTCAAACCAATGCGTTGTTTGCCCACGCACGACGTACACAAGCTCTACAAAATCATGCCCATGGGCAGGAGGTTTGTTCCGGGGGTTGTGCTTCGTGCGTTGCATCATGAATGGAAACTGCTCATCCATGAAACGACTTTTCGTATAAATAGGAAACGGCTTTCGCTCACTCATTCGGGTACGCCATCACGGTCATGAGCGCAAAAGCTTCCTGAGTTGTATCGAGCCGCGTATGTTGCACGATCACCGGCACATTGCTGTCCACTTTGATCGCATACGGAACACCGCGCGGAACCGGGTTACCAGCTTGATCTTTAATTTTGTCCAAGCGAATGTGGTGCGTCCGCTCAGCTTGACAGTAGCTCACAAAACCATCCATCGGTGCGCGGTCTTCGAAATACAAGGTCAGCTGGATCGTAGCATCTTGTTTGGTCAGATTCAGCACGCATACCGATTCGTGACTGATTTGATCCCCTGTGCTTTTCTCCGAAATAAACCCATCGCCAATCAACCAACTTTTCTTGCCTGTGGTCATATTTATTAGCCTCCTTAGAGTGTAATTTAGCGATTGCGCATGCCGCGAATTAACACCTCAATGACTTCCTGTCGCGAAAATTCGGGGGGTGGTACTTCACCTGCCATCAGCATGGCGCGAACTTTCGTACCGCTGAGAATAACGTGCTGATCTTCCCCGTGTGGACACGTCTTCGTTGAGGCCATCGCATCGCAAGCACGACAATAAAAACTATGTTCAAAGAACATCGGTGTGATGCCAATTTCTTCAGGGGCAAAATGACTGAAAATCCGTTGCGCATCATACGTGCCATAGTAATTGCCGACCCCCGCATGGTCACGACCGACGATAAAGTGTGTGCATCCGTAATTTTTGCGGACGAGCGCATGGAAGATCGCTTCGCGCGGACCTGCATAACGCATCGCAGCAGGAAATACCGTCAACCTTACACGCTCTTGCGGATAATAATGACGCAACAGCACTTCATAACTTTCCATGCGGATATGCGCAGGAATGTCATCTGATTTCGTTTCTCCAATGAGCGGGTTGAGCAGCAAGCCATCGATAATCTCTAATGCGCACTTCTGGATGTATTCATGAGCGCGGTGCACCGGGTTGCGTGTCTGAAAACCGACAATCGTGCGCCACCCCAGCTGTTGGAACATCGCGCGTGTCTCCACCGGATCAAGATAATAAGCTTCATAAGGCGCTTTGGACGGACGTTCCGTCATCCAGATCGGGCCTGCCAAGCACATCTCACCTTGCTCGTACATCTTCTGAACACCCGGATGTTGTGGGTCGCTTGTCCCATACACATGCAGTGCTTCTTTCTCACGATCACGTGTGAAGATGTCTTCCAATGCGAGGACACCGTACATGATCCCATCTTCACCGAGCAGCGCTACGGTTTCCCCTGGGTTGTAGCGCTGTGCATCCATCACATCTACCGGCAAAACAACCGGTATACTCCAGACGATGCCGCTTGATAAGCGCATCTGTTCAACGACACGATGGTAATCTTGCGCATGCATGAAGCCTTGGAGCGGACTGAACCCGCCATTGGCAATCAGCTCGAGATCCGACAGCGTCCAACGACTGATCGTCAGTGTCTTTAGTTGCCCCTGTTTCAGTTGTTGTAACCAGATCATTCGTTGCGGGTCATCCGCCATGCGGTTCACCAACAAGCCGCCATGAGGTGCTATGGCTGACATCGTCTTTTGTTGTTTGCCATCCAAAGTGGTCGTTCCCATTTCACTCACATACATCACTTCCCATCATAACGTTCCCGCCGCGGATCTGCGTACCAATCATCCCAAGTCAGTCCCGCTTCTTCAAGAATCGCAGCAATGCGCCGTTTGAAAGGCAATCCCGGACCTTCGATTTGTTGCATCATCGGATCGGGCCGGCCGGCTAACTTCTGCTCAACCCACAAGTTCAGTTCTGCCTCGAATTGGTCGGCCAGCTCGTGCTCCGTATCCGCAATATTCACGGTTTCCTGCGGATCGCGCACGAGATCATACAACTCTCGCTCCGGTCGACGGAACGGTCCAGCATCCCACGTCCGGATAAATTTGTGCGTGGAGGTGCGAATCGCTCTGGCTGCCTGCCATGCGCATTCGCTGAGGTAAACTCGCTCTTGCGTACCTTCTGCGGCACCTTCGATGCACGGCCACAAACTGCGACCATCAATACCTGGCGGATCTTGCAGTGTTTGTTCAGCAATGTTCGCTTTCCGAATGGCTTCAAGTAAGGTAGGAACCATATCCACTTGTTGCACGAGTCCACTTACCCTTCGTCCGGCCGGCATTTTGCCCGGCCAACGCATGATGAGCGGCACATGCACAGTCTGGTCATACAGTCCGCAATGATCCCAATAAATATCGTGCTCCGTTAAACTTTCGCCATGGTCCCCGAACAAGATGAGCAATGTGTCTTCGACGATCCCTTGTTGTTCAAGAAATGCGTCCAACTCTTTCAAATAATCATCGAGATATCGAATTTCCGCATCATAGAGCGCATCCACATATTGCGCATCCGTCACGGGCCCCAGTAATTTATAATGGTGGTGCTTGAAGAACGGATAGGCGACATGGTTGTAAGCTGCTTCCATGCTTCGGTTGTTCGGATCATAAGGATTTCGCGACACATCATAAAAGTCCGGCACATAAGACTTCGGCGGCAAATACGGGGTGTGCGGGTCCCAATAATGCAAGAATAAGAAGAAATTCTCATCGCTATGCTCACGAATCCAAGACTTGGCAAGATCCGTCACCGTCCGGCCATCGATCCAGCGCTGTTTGCCAATCGTGTTCATATAATACTGATACCCGCGCGCGAACCATTCCTTGAGGTGGTACAAATTATCGACCGCAGCGGTCGTCATCCCTGCTTTACGCAACATCGTCGGCAACCAGTCGACCGACTTGGACAGATGACTCTGCTCCGAACCGTGGGAGACCACGCCTGTCGTCAAGCCTATTTTTCCTGTAAAAATACCCGTGTGCGCGACTTCTGTAGGAATATCGGCTGCGAAAGCTTTCTCGAACAACACGCCTTGCGAAGCGATGCGATCCAAATACGGGCTTGTAGGCAAGGGATAGCCGTAACAACCGAGCCGATCCGCCCGCAACGTGTCGAGTGAAATCATGATGATTTTCATGACATCACCCACGCTACAACACGGCGGCTGTTCTCTTCTAGCGTATGATTCGCCGTGTCAATGACGAGCTCCGGTTGTTCCGGTTGATCATATGCATCAGAAATACCCGTAAAATTTGACAGTTCACCGCGTCTAGCCAACGCATACAGCCCTTTCACGTCACGCTGCTCGCACACTTCAAGCGGGCATTGCACATAAATTTCCACAAAATGAGCCAGTTCTGATCTCGCGTAATCCCGCATCTCCCGATAAGGGGTAATCGCTGAGACGAGGACAATTACCCCTTGTCTAGAAAGCAACTTCGCTACGTACGTAATACGGCGTATATTTTCCATCCGGTCTTCCCGGCGAAATCCTAACCCTTTGCAGATCGTCTCCCGCAACTCATCGCCATCCAACAACTCGACGCGTGCGCCAGCAGCGCGCAATTGTGCGGCAACTTCCCTCGCTGTGGTCGTTTTGCCTGAGCCTGATAACCCTGTAAACCACAGCACTTTACCTTGTTCCACCCTGTCCAACTCCTTCTAACCGACCGATGCTACTTCGACCACAGCCCCGCCTTGTTCTTGGGACAAAATTGCAGCTTCGATCACTTGTTGTGCGGCGAGCGCCTCAGCTCCAGAACCTCGAATCGCATCGGGAGCCACACCAGCCTTGATGTCGCTGATGAACGCATGCAGCCGATTGGTGAACGTCGCTTCGAAGCCTGCTGTACCGAAGATCGGGTTGCGATAGACGGATAACATCTCGCGATCGTGGGGGTATAGCGTCAACTGTTCGTAGACGTTATCGATGACCAACCGGCCTTTGTTCCCGGCGACTTCACAATGCTCAATCGGATGCTTCATTGACATATCATAACTACCCGTCAAGTGCCCAACCGCGCCTGAAACGAACTCCACATTAATGGAGGCGGTCGACCACGTGTCGCGTCCAGGTGCTTTCAACATGAACGATTGCACACGTCGAATCGGACCCGCAAGGTAGTGCATCACATCGATCGAATGCGGATGAAGAGCGCGCATATGAAGCCATGGACCCATATCACGCGGATTCCCCGTGGTGAGCTTCATATTAAAAAACAGGATTTCACCCAATTCACCTGTATCAATCATGTCTTTGGCTTTGGCTGCGGCGGGGACGAATCGGTGATTCAAATTACAAGCGAGTCGAACTCCGCGTTCTTGAGCCGCCTGCACCATCGCCCGCGCTTCATCCAGTCGATTCGAGATCGGCTTCTCCACCAATACATCTTTGCCGGCTTCAATCGCGATCATTGTCGGCTCGTAATGATGGGAGCCATTCTCAAACCCGCCGGTCGCAACACTGACAACGTCAACTTGTTCTTGTGCCAAGAGCGTGCGCAAATCCGTATACACATGCGCTTCGAATTGGTCTCCAGCGGAACGGGCCAACGCTTCATTCAAATCACATACTGCCACCAATTCGGTATCTGCATGCTCCTTATATACTTTGCAATGGCGTTTACCAATGTTGTTGACCCCAACGACGGCTACTCGAATGGTCATGCTTTCGGTTTCTCCTTCGCTTGTAAGTCTCTGGCCGCTTTCGGCGATCCAATCTTCAATTCTTGATAAGCTTGCTCAGATGTCTTGAACGGTCCGCAACCTTTGCCATGCCAATCCAGGTTCGTGTACATCGGATTGGTGCGTCCGGTTTCTTGTTCCCGCTTCGCAATATGTGCTTGCATCCGGGCTTCAAGTAAGGCTACGACCTCAGGTTCTTGGTCCGCAACATTGTTCAGTTCTTGCGGATCTTTGATCAAGTTGTACAATTCAATCTCCGGTTTAGCATGGAAATCCGGCTCTAACGCATGAATCAACTTCCACTCCGGTGTGCGCCAACCATGTTTACGCATCCATGTGCATTCCGTAATATAAAGTTCTGTGGTGCGCGGCAACGATTGTCCTTGCATCATCGGCACGAGGCTTCGCCCGTCGAATGAAATGTCGCTATCTAACCCGATCAATTCCATAATCGTCGGCATCACATCTTTAATCTGTGTCACTTCTTGGAATCCTTGATTCGCAGGCACTTTGCCAGGGAATCTGAGGATCAGCGGAATCGTGAGGTTAGAATCATACAACCCGTGGTGATCGTAGTAACACTCATGCTCATTGAGCGTTTCGCCGTGGTCAGCTGTAATCACCACAAGCGTCTCTTCTTCGATACCCAGCGCCTCTACATACGTCAACAAATTTTGAATGCATGCATCCATATAAGCGATTGCGCCATCGTATTGCGCATCGATGTACTCCGCATCCGTACAACCTTCCGGGAACCACGAGGTGAAATAATCAACGAACGGTTTGAATTCATACAGCGGATCAAGCGAGTGATTGTCCGGGT
>JBILCM010000043.1:0-17347 GCA_044353165.1 Paenibacillus sp. | reverse complement strand
ACTACACCTCTTAATAATAAACATATTGAGCACTATATCATAGAATAACGGACAACAAAACAAGTAAGGCGATTGATGCGTCATCGCGTATTCACAACGGAATCCACATATGGAAGATAGACAAATCAAAATCTACTGACTCAAGGTGAATGGACCAGACTACAGAATTACATTCTCAAAATCGTTCGAGAATGGGATCGTTTGTAATTTACCCCTGCATTGCCCACAACAGTATCGGCGCGGATCCACTTTGCGCTTGCGCGGATATTGCAACCCACAATCGACACATCGCAACACGTAACGAACGGGCAACTTGCGGATCGAACCTTGGATCGCTTGGCAAAAGCGGGTACCGCCCACCTTCGCTAACAATTCGCGAAAATCCCGGTCGTGGTGCCGATACCCGCGACGCTGCAGATGCAGATGATAATGACAAAGTTCATGCTTAATAATCTTCTCGGTTTCATCAGCACCATACGTGTCGTATTGTTTGCGATTGATTTCAATGTGATGACTTCGCAACAAATAACGTCCACCTGTGGTGCGCAGTCGGCTGTTGAATGTCGCACGATGAGAGAATGGCTTGCCAAAACATTCCAATGATATGCGCTCCACCCATTGTTGTAACTCCAAATCCGTCATCATTGTGCCCCGTTCCGTACATTTTTAACCCGTTATCTTGAATTGTATCGAAAAGGTGGGCTACACTGTCAAGTAGTAAAAAAAATTGTTTTTGAAGGTTCGAAAGGAGTTCGTGAACGTGTCACAATCCCGCATGAGATATCACATTCTGCATCATGGGCAACATATCCAGTTTGTGGAGATGCCTGCCGCTTACGCTTATCAGTTGACTGCATTGCATCAGCGGCTGCATAAAGAAATCGTCAAATTAACAGCGGATCAGATCCCTGATTTGCCCAAAGCTATAGCGGAGTGCGACTCGCTTGAGCTTGTCCATCCCAGCTACAACGTCATCAACGGTCTGGCTTATATGAATCAGCTCGAATCCTCTTTCGCAGCCATTCGCGAGACGAGCTATCCACTGATCTCATTGCTTACCGAAATTCGTGCGTTACAGGCGCAACTTGAACAATGGGTTGAGGAAGAACTGGAGGAATCTGAAGAAAACCTATAGCGTCACGGCTAAATCCATCAGGACTTGCACGGCGGGCATGACGGAGGCGTATACTGTGTAAACACCTGGAGGAAGGGGTGGATGCGCTTGCCGCAATGGCTTCACACCCAATTGATGCGCGCCTACCGCAAGAAGGATCGACGCAAAATCCAACTGTTGAACGATTGCTGGTTTTTTTATCGGACGAAAGAGGATGTTGGTAATTGAATAAGCATCTATTTAAACACAAGAGCCTCTCCATGGCGTTGGAGAGGCTTGTTTCTTACAACGTTACCTTACGGTTTTTTCATCGTTAAAGATACACGGCCTTTGACGGTGTCAACCGCCAACACCCAGACGGTCACCGTATCCCCTACAGCAACCACGTCCATCGGATGCTTAACGAAACGGTGGGCAAGCTGTGAGATGTGCACCAGCCCATCGTTCTTCAATCCAATGTCGACGAACGCCCCGAAGTCGATCACGTTGCGGACGGTACCTTGCAGCTCCATGCCCACGACAAGATCTTCTAACTTCAATACATCCGTCTTAAACGCCGGCGGCGCCAATCCATCACGCGGATCGCGGCCCGGACGTTGCAAGCTGTCAAGGATGTCCCGCAATGTGGGCACACCGACCTGCAATTGAGCCGAAATCGCTTGAGGGTCAACCACGTCGAGCCGATTTCGCAATGTTTCTGTGCCCAGTTGGTGCAATTCGAGTCGCAATTCCCGGAACAAGTGATGAACAACCGAATACGATTCAGGATGGATTGGCGTATTGTCGAGCGGATTATCGGATTCCGGAACACGAATAAATCCGATGCACTGTTCATATGTCTTAGCGCCTAGCCGCGGGACGTGATGGAGCGCCTCCCGACTTGTAAACTTGCCGTTCGCTTCACGAAATTTGACGATATTCTTGGCTGTGGAAGCATTCATGCCGGAAACATAGCTTAACAGCGAAGGCGATGCGGTGTTCACATCAACGCCGACATGATTCACTGCTGACTCTACAACAGCGCCGAGCGAATTCTCAAGGCGCTTAGGCGCGATATCATGCTGGTATTGCCCTACACCGATCGACTTCGGATCAATCTTCACCAACTCCGCCAGCGGGTCCTGTAGACGACGCGCGATCGAAACGGCGCTTCGTTCGGACACATCAAAATTCGGGAATTCCTCCTGAGCGATTCGGGACGCAGAATACACACTTGCGCCTGCCTCACTCACGATGCCGTATTTGAGTTCGATGCGCTTCTCGGTACGCAGTTTGTGAATGAGATCGGCAATAAATTGCTCCGTTTCTCGTGAGGCGGTGCCGTTGCCGATGACGATCAGGTGAATG
Source organism: Paenibacillus sp. (assembly GCA_044353165.1). Lineage (GTDB taxonomy): Bacteria > Bacillota > Bacilli > Paenibacillales > YIM-B00363 > JBILCM01. Next base: position 14,886 of record JBILCM010000043.1, on the reverse strand, counting down.
TGATGTTGCTCGATCAATTGACGCACAGTGGCTTCCGCTTCAGCCACCCGATGATGCGGTGCTGTCGGGTAGATGACAGCAACATCAAGCACTTTGCCGGTGTCATCCACGACGGCCAATTTGCAACCGGTACGGAAAGCCGGGTCCACGCCCAGTACCACTTTGCCGCGAACAGGCGGTTGCAACAGCAAGTTGCGCAAGTTTTCGGCAAAGATGGCAACCGCATGTTCTTCGGCTTTCTCGGTAAGCTCATTGCGCACTTCTCTTTCAATCGAAGGCGCAATCAGCCGCTTGTATGCGTCTTCGACAACGGGACCCGCGATTTTCCATTTGCGCTCGATGAACTGATAAATCGCCGTCGGATCGAGTTCCAATCCGACCTTCAGCAACTGTTCGCGCTCCCCGCGATTGATGGCTAATATGCGGTGCGGCGGCAGACGCTTGACTGATTCTCGATAAGCATAATACATCTCGTAGACACTTTCCGTTGACGGTTCCTTCGCTTCACTCACGAGCTCCGCGTATTGGAACGTATGCCGGCGTACCCAAGCACGTATACTAGCATCATCCGCGATCCACTCCGCGATAATATCCATTGCACCTTGCACGGCCTCTTCCGGTGTGCTCACCCCTTGCTCAGGATTGACATACTTCTGTGCTTTAGCGAGGGGGTCCGCTGTGCTAGGAGCGCTAAGGATCCATTGCGCCAAAGGTTCAAGTCCGCGTTCTTTCGCAATGCTGGCACGCGTCTTACGCTTCTGACGGTACGGACGATACACATCCTCCACTTCCTGAAGCTTCCCCGCGCCTTCAATCTGCTGCCGCAGTTCGACCGTTAATTTGCTTTGCTCCGCCAGGAGCCGCAACACTTCTCGCTTCCGTTCTTCAAGACCGCGTAAGTAGGCCAGTCGTTCCTCAATGGCGCGCAAGGCGTTCTCATCCAATTCCCCTGTCATTTCCTTACGATAACGCGCGATGAATGGAATCGTATTGCCATCGTCCAATAAGCTCACCGTGGCGCTAACTTGCTTCACGCCTGTGTTCGTCTCTGCAGCGATCTGCTGCAACATACGTGATACGGCTTCAGCCTCTTGCGCTGGGCTCCAAGTCAATTGTTCCAATGGTATAAACGTTGCTGTCGTATGCATTCCCGTTCTCCTCCCCATGCCAAAACAAAAAACGAGGGTCTTCTACCCCCCGCTTCGTCCATCTTAAAGTCCGCCCTAAAAATCAATCAATCCGACACTGATTTGTAACGAATCATCGACCTTGCGCATCGTCTCATCATCCAGATGCGTCACCTTATCCGTCAAACGCTGCTTGTCGATCGTGCGAATTTGTTCTAACAAAACAACCGAGTTTCGATCAAATCCATGCGATTCGGCATCGATCTCGACATGCGTAGGAAGCTTCGCTTTCTGGATTTGCGCCGTAATGGCCGCGACGATCACCGTTGGACTGAACCGGTTGCCAATGTCATTCTGTATGACCAGGACGGGTCTTACACCGCCTTGTTCCGAACCTACAACCGGCGACAAATCCGCAAAAAACACATCCCCTCTTTTGACGATCAAGGGCTACACCCCGCTTACTAATCGGTTAAGGGTGCCTTCTGCTTCTTGTTCAGCCAGGAACGCTTCAGCGCTCATATGCAAGTTGATTTTTGCCATCTCCATGTATCCTCGCTGCATCGTTTCTCGGAGGACCCGTTTCTTCCGTTCGGTAAGGTACAGCTTCATGGCTTGTCGAATGAGCTCGCTGCGGTTGGAATTTTCGCGTTCTACGATTCCATCCACTTCCTGCAACAATTGATCCGGCAAGCTGATCATGATTCTCTTGGTGTTATGGACATTGGACACCGTGCAGATACACCTCCAAGAACATTGCCATCCTCCACTACCATTATGGCGAAGAAGGTGGAAAATTATACAAACACAAGTATATGTTCAGGGTATATACTTATGTATCGCAAGTTATAAATATTCGACGAAGGAGGGAAAACTCCTTTTTCACATGTCTTTTCTTGAAGTGGTAAAATGTTACACGGCTACAACGAACTGCGCAGTAGAGGGTTATCGAATGTGATGATCTGTCCGTCGCGGATGTAAACCCGGGGCACACGATGCGACACCATACATGTGATTTCATAAGGAATCGTTCCCAGTTGTTTCGCTAGTTCGTCAGCGCTAATCTGCGCATCGCCTTGTTGACCCAAAAGCACAACTTCATCTCCAACCTCGACCGGAGGCTCATCTACGCGAACCATACACTGGTCCATGCAAATATTACCCACAATCGGCACCCGTTTCCCTCTTAATAACGCATGTGCCTTGCCGTTGTGCAGCCGGGAGTACCCGTCGGCATAACCAATCGGAAGCGTCGCAATGATTTCTTGACCGCTTGTTTTATACTTCGCACCGTAACTCACGCCACTGTGAGGCGGCAACTTTTTGGCCATCACAACACTTGTCTTCAGCGACATCGCCGGGCGCAGTTGTACGCGCGCACGATGGACTTGTTCTGAAGGATACAAGCCATACATGCTTATACCGAGTCGTAGCATCGTAAAACTTAACTCCGGCGTGTCGATGCCGGCCGCACTGTTCCCCGCATGCAAGATGGGGAAGTTTATGCCTTGTGCGCGATAATGCTCCACAATCGCCTGAAATTTCTGATGCTGGTTGATCGTATAAGATTTGTCCGTTTCATCAGCGCATGCATAGTGGGTATATAACCCTTCGATGAAGACCCCCTTCATCTGCAGTGCTTGATCGATGAACGTGATCGCTTGAGAACCTACCGGTAAGCCTAGTCGTCCCATTCCCGTATCGATCTTGATATGCACGCGTAACGGTTGCCCGTCATCGCCATGACTATGCATCGCCGCTTGCAACACGTCTGTGTCGAACACAGTTAACGTAATGTCATGTGTTTTGGCCACATGAACCCCTGCTGGCGGTGTGTACCCTAGCGTCAAGATGGGAGCCGTTATGCCATGTCGACGCAGTTCTAACGCTTCATCAAGGAAGGCCACCGCCAAATAATCAACGCCACAGCGAAGGGCCTCCATGGCGACTTGAACTGCGCCGTGTCCGTAGGCGTTGGCCTTGACTACGGCCATGATTTTCATTCGCGGACCAAGCGCCTCACGAAATTGGTTCAGATTAAACGCGATTGCATCCAGATCAATCTCCGCTCGCGTCCATCGATACGTGTCCAATCGTTGTCACTTCCATCAATAATTATTTCCCGGTTTGTCCAAACAAAGAGCGGGCAATGTTAACCATCTCTGCGTAAGGCAAATCTCCGCTCGCCAATCGATAGTCAACCCCGTCATTCGTCCACATGAGTGTACGCTGATCTTCCCCAATCCAAATCCCGACCGTCTCCCCGAGATCAATGTCGACGACGGTGCCATAGGAATTCGATACCATGCGTTCCTCTTGCGACTTCGACTGAACAAGGGTGTAATTGTATGCGCCTGTATATCGCAACATAATGGCCTCACGCTCTCCGAGACGAATGACCGAAGGTTGGCTCTCTGTCACTTGGTCGGGCACGTAGGACGGATAGATGATTCCTGCAGCGGATGTCTCGTTCGGATCCGTCAGATTGTCCGTCATGTTCGGGTTATTCTCATCCGCAACGACGGGGACCGATTGGATGGAGATGCTCGTCATGTTCTTCTGCATATCAAACCAGCCCGAATCAAACTTCTTGTTAAAATCGAATGAATCGAACGTCACGGTAACCATCTCATGCTCGTCGCCATCGGTAATGGTGACCCGCTTCGGCGCGTAGTTGTCTTTATTTAACCATATTCGCTGGCGAACGAAGGAAGCATTCTGGTAATTCGCCATGACATCAAAGACGTACGTGTTCTCTTCCGTAATCAGTTGACGTTGTTCATCACTAATGATGGATTGCGCTAACGTTTCATATAAATAAGCTTGCCCTTGATTTTTGGGCCAATCGCTTTGGAAGCGAAAACTTTTGTTCAGATGGGGCGTCAGCACAAAGACACCATCATCATTACGAAGCACAACTTGCGTAATGTCTTTCGCTTCGTTCGTCAGCGCAATGCGGTAATAATGAGGTTTCTGGTAGCTGACAACGACACCGTAGGTCTGCGGCTCTTGACCTGTATGTAAAACCATGGTGCCCGCAGTGTGATAACTTTCCAACTTCCCCGTCATTCGCTCCAAATCGGTAACAACATCCGCCGCTTTCTTCGTTCCTCCGCAAGCTGATAGCAACACCATTACGATCGCTATCCCGATCCACATGCTCATCCCATTTTTCCGCCTCATGAGGCTCCCCTCCGCTCGATATCATCCATCGATATCATACTTATGTGAGGGGTTGGACATTTATGCAGACTAGCTGTCTTCGACAATCGCCATTGCCGTCGCCCAGCCGTCAGCGTGTGAGATGGAGACATGCAGACGGTATGGAGATTCGATACCTAGCCGCTCCCAAGCGGATTGCGACACTCTACATACAGGCTTTCCTTGCAAATCCGAGAGTACCTCGATGTCGCGAAAACCGATCATGCCGCCAATACCACAACCGATCGCTTTGGCCACAGCCTCCTTCACAGCCCAGCGGCCCGCGATGAAGGCGACATATCGAGGGAATCGCGCTTGTTTCGCCTCCGCGGCAGCAAGCTCTTGATCGGTTAAGATGCGCCGTAAGAACGATGCGCTGCGTTCACCTTGCACGATGCGTCCGATCCGTTCAAGTCCGACAATATCGATCCCCGTGCCGATAATCATACCCGCTTAAATCCCGGGAATCGGGGCACGTTTGTGCGCGGTTTTGTCATATTGCTTCTCCAATTTCAGACGCGTCGCCTCATCGATTGATTGGCCTTCTAAATAATCCGAATTCGCTTCATAGGTGATTCCCAATTCACTTTCATCGGTTTGTCCGTCCCACAACCCGGCTGTCGGCACTTTCGTCACGATCTTCTCCGGCACGCCTAGGGCAAGTGCCAATTGCCTGACTTGCCGTTTATTCAATGTGCTTAGCGGTGTAATGTCCACAGCGCCGTCCCCATATTTTGTGTAAAATCCGGTGATAGCTTCCGAAGCGTGATCCGTCCCTACAACGAGTAAATTCATCTCAAATGCAAGCGCATATTGCATCACCATTCGGGTGCGCGCTTTGATGTTGCCTTTCCCTTGTTTGCTTAGGTGACGATGAATACCCAGATGCTTTAATGCATATTCTGATTCGGTGGCAACCTCATCGACAGCTTCCTGGATGTTCATCTCGACCGCATGAGCCAACGCAAACGCCTTGACCACGGAACGACTGTCGTCAATATCGACTTGATCGCCATACGGTTGAAGCACCCCGACCGTACGATAATCGCGACCCGTCTCTTGTCGAAGTTCATCCGTGGCCTGTTTGCATAAGCCTGTCGTTACCGCACTGTCTACGCCGCCGCTAATCGCAATGAGCAGCCCCGTCGTGCCGGATTGGCGCACATAGTTCTTTAAGAAATCCACACGCTTACGTATTTCTAATGCCACATCGATCGTTGGTTTTACGCCGAGTGTGTCTATAATTTCTTGTTGCTTGCTCATGGATTTCACTCCTTACCTGGCTGTCGGTCGGTTGACAACCTTTTGCCATACATTTTACTCGTTCTGCTACTGAATTTCCATTGGATTTTTGATTCATGCTTTGTTAACCTATGAATAACCGAACGCGCTTAGGAGGGTTCTGCTTGATTGATATTCATTGCCATATTCTGCCCGGGGTTGATGATGGCGCTGTGAATATGGAGATGTCCATCGCGATGGCACGGTTGGCATATGAAGACGGCATCCGCACCGTTGTCGCAACTCCGCATTATAACCATGCATGGAAAGTGGTTCGCGAACGCGTCATTGAACTCACGGCGGCGCTGCAGAAAGAGTTGGATCAACGGGAGATCCCCCTCCATATTGTACCGGGGCACGAAGTACGGCTTGAAAATATACCGTTCGTACAGAAGGCATTAGCGGATGGAGAAATATGTTATCTGGATCACAATGAACGGTTTCTTCTGCTTGAACAAGCTTGGGAAGGTTATCATCCGGATACCCCCGACGTCTTGGAGATGCTCCGTCAGCGCGGGACAACGATGATCATTCCGCATCCGGAGCGGCACGTGTTTTTTCGGGAACAGCCTCAGTTGCTGGATCGCTTGATCGGACTGGGCGCATGGACGCAAGTATCCGTCGACAGCTTGATCGGAAACAACGGTTCGGAAGTTCAGAAATTTGCGTTACAGATGCTCGAGCGCGAGATGATTCATACGCTAGCTACGGATGCGCATAACACCCGTAGAAGACCCAATTTATCGCTGGGATATGCGTTGATCGAGGAGCGCGCCGGTGTCGCAGCTGCTGATGCGATTCGGATGCGGATGAAGGAAATTGTGCCGGAGCCAACGATGTCCACGCAACCAAAAAATCTTCAGCGCCCTTAAGGGAACTGAAGATTTTTTGGTGTTTAGCGAACTGAACCGTGCGGATCAATGACAAATTTCTTGGAAGCGCCTTTATCAAATTCCATATACGCTGCTGGCGCTTGATCGATCGAAATTTTTGTGGCATTCACCGCTTTGGCGATTTGTGCGCGACCGCTCAGAATGGACATCATCAACTCACGATTGTATTGCATGACTGGCGTTTGACCTGTGACGAACGTGTGGGACTTCGCCCATCCAAGACCGAGACGAATTTTCAATGTGCCGATTTTCGCATCTTCATCGACGGCACCAGGATCGCCAGTGACATAAAGTCCAGGAATCCCGAGTCTGCCTCCCGCACGGGTGATGCTCATGATGGAGTTCAATACGGTTGCAGGCGCCTCACCCGCATTGTTCCCATGACCGGATGCTTCGAAGCCGACACAATCCACCGCACAATCTACCTCGGGTACACCCAAGATTTGATCGATCTGTTCACCCAAATTCGGATGCTCGCGCAAATTCACCGTTTCACACCCGAAGCTCTTCGCCTGCGCCAATCGCTCTGCATTCAAGTCACCAACAATCACGACGGCTGCTCCGAGCAACTGCGCGCTATGCGCCGCAGCTAACCCGACAGGTCCTGCCCCAGCTATGTAAACAGTCGAGCCTGGTTTCACACCAGCGCTTACGGCGCCATGATAACCGGTCGGAAAAATATCTGACAACATCGTCAAATCTAAAATCTTTTCCATCGCTTTCTCTTTATCCGGGAATTTCAGCAATTGGAAATCCGCATAGGGTACCATCACATATTCCGATTGTCCACCGACCCAACCGCCCATATCGACATACCCATACGCTGAACCTGGGCGATCTGGATTTACATTCAAGCAGACGTTCGTGTTGCGCTCCTTGCAGTTTCGGCATCGGCCGCAAGCAATGTTGAACGGAACGGAGACGAGGTCACCCTTCTTCATAAACTCCACGTCCCGGCCAATCTCGATCACTTCACCCGTGATTTCATGACCCAAGACAAGACCGCTCGGTGCTGTTGTGCGTCCACGCACCATGTGCTGGTCACTGCCGCAGATGTTCGTCGTAATCACTTTCAGAATCACGCCATGTTCACACTTGCGCCCGACGTTCAACGGATTGACTCCCGGGCCATCACGCAACACCAAATCGGGGTACTCAATGTCTCGTACTGCCACTTTCCCTGGTTCCACATACACAACACCGCGATTACCAGCCATCACAATCTCTCCTCTATTCATGTTCAAAATGTAACCGGATTCATATATCATTCAAAGACTGTCGACACATCATGTGCCGACAGCCCCGGTTTACTTCCATTCTATTTACAATAAAAATCGAATGCTCCCGTCAAGCTATCTGCGATCATCTCTGCCGAACGATCCTCAATTTCATGACGTTCAATGAAATGCACCAATTTCCCGTCTTTCATTAATGCGATCGATGGAGACGAAGGCGGATAAGGCGAAAAATATTCGCGTGCTTTCGCTGTAGCTTCTTTGTCTTGACCTGCGAAGACGGTGAAGAGATGATCCGGTTTCACTTCGTTGTTCAGTGCGAGCGCGACACCTGGACGAGCTTGCCCTGCAGCGCAACCGCATACGGAGTTAACTACGACCAGCGCAGTTCCCTGCATATGGTTGAACGCCTGCTCGACATCTTCGGGCTTGCGCAATTCCTGGATTCCTAAACGCGTGAGTTGGTCACGCATCGGTTGTACATAATCGTTCATGTACATCTCGAATGTGATTGACATGTTCCTGAACACTCCTTTACGTGATATGGATAAGTGTTAATTCTTTTCCATTATATCACGCGACCATGCGTTTGTCGTTGCTATGCAGACTATTCTTGTTCACTGTTCTCTTTATTTTTATAAGCAACGTCAACAACCGGATGCATGAACACACCGCTGCGAGGCGGGATTCCTTGTTCGAACCATTGACGATTTTGTTGTGTTCGAAAACCGATATCTTTGCGAGGATGGACCCATGCCGCTCCGGCCATGATGGAGGGATCTGTATCGGCACTCCATTGATTCAGCGGGGATTGTGGCGAATCGTATTCATGGTCACCGATCACAACGCCATACTCGTTGACGAATGCGCTGCGCGTTCCCGTTCTGTTATCGTATTCTGGTAAAAATTCGATCTCAAAGGGGTCGAGCGCGGGGTCACCAAGCGACCGTAACACTTCTTTGGATGATTCATCAGGTTTTGGGGGTTTCATCGTTGTTCACGCACTCCTTTCGTCGTCTAGTTTAATGTGCGCTGCCTTCCGTTAACTCATACAAAAACATGATATACTAGGAGCAGCATACTTCTACACCATGGAATGAAGGGGTTATGGCATGAATCATTACGATTGCATCGTCATTGGCGGCGGCCCATCCGGTTTAATGGCCTCCGTATCTGCTGCAACGCACGGTGCAAAGACATTATTGATTGACAAAGGAGATAAATTGGGCCGTAAGCTTGGTATTTCGGGCGGAGGCCGTTGCAATGTGACTAATGCAGCCGATCTCGACACATTAATCAAGCACATTCCAGGCAATGGGCGGTTTTTGCACAGTGCGTTCAGCCAATTTAACAATCGTGATATTATCCATTTTTTCGAAGGACTGGGGATCCAACTGAAGGAAGAAGACCGCGGGCGCATGTTTCCCGTCAGCGATAAGGCGAAGACCGTGGTTGACGCGCTGATTAATAAGGTCAGGTCTTTACATGTGGATATACGTGTGAATGCCGCCGTCGACCGCGTGATTTATGATACAGATCGCGTGCTTGGCGTACAGTTGCATAACGGTGAGCGACTGTTATCGCCGACGGTCGTGATTGCAACAGGCGGCAAAAGCGTGCCCCATACCGGCTCGACAGGCGATGGTTATGCATGGGCTGAAGCAGCAGGGCACACCATTACGCCGTTGTATCCGACAGAAGTACCCATTACTTCTTCTGAAGTTTGGGTGCGTGAACGTCAGTTGCAAGGCATATCGTTGCGCGATATCGTCTTGAGCGTTTGGGACCCCTTTGGAAAACTCGTGAAGGCGCATGAGGGAGATATGATTTTCACCCATTTTGGCATATCTGGACCTGTCGCTTTGCGTTGCAGTCAATATGTACTGAAAACACTCAGGAAACATGGTGTGCCGCAAGTGTTGATGAGCATTGATCTCTTCCCAACATGGCAACTTCCCGTGTTGCAAGATAAATTATATGAACTTGCAACCCATGAACCGCGCAAAGCCGTAAAAACGATCTGGAGATCGCTCGTTCAAGAACGACAGCTACTCTTTCTTTTGAAACATACAGAGATTGACGAAAATACGACCGGGGATGCACTATCGAGGACAACCTGCCTTCGTTTTGCGCAATGTTGCAAACGGTTTGAATTTATCGCTACGGGAACACTCTCATTGGACGAAGCATTCGTCACTGGCGGGGGGGTTCATCTGAAAGAAGTTGATCCTCGCACGATGGGTTCCAAACTGATGGAAGGATTGTATTTTTGCGGTGAAATCCTGGATATTCATGGATACACAGGCGGTTACAACATCACTGCCGCTTTCACCACAGGATATACCGCAGGAAAAAGTGCAGCCGAGTCCAATAGGGTTTAATGGACTCGGCAACGTGTTATGGATTATGCGATTTCTAATCTTGACTGTAAGTAATCAACAAACTTCGTATGTTTGCGCAAAGACTTCTCATGCACGAGATTAAGCTTGCCATTGTCCAATTGCCCGAATAACGCAATCATGGCCTCATTGTCCTGTGTCCAGTCGAACTGATCGAGTACCTTCAAGCAATCCACCCAACCTTGTTGCATGTCACCATCACGGTACAAATATCGATGCGCATAAAGCGCAATAGATTCCTGGATCATGCGATTGGAAGACACGAACTTCGATTGACCCGGTTGCTCTGGCATATGCGGAATGACCGCATTCAAAAATTGGTGCAACACCTCGACATGGCTAGCCACATCTGAGCGAATTCTACGCATCAGTTCGTAGGAAGGCTGCATCGTTCCGTTAAACAACAACGAAGCCGTGGAATACAGCCAGCTGAAGCAGGTGAAGTTTTTGTTGTATGCTGTCAAGTTGTTGCGACGTTCGATTCCCGCTGCTTTCAAATAATTGTTATGATCCGCAACTTGTTGAATCACACTATTGATGGGATCTGTGGAGTCGAACAGATGGCCTAACTCTTTGCTGACCAATTGCACCTTGGAATTAATGTCCCCGAACAATTGTTTTTCCTCTTCTTCATTCAATCCGATATAGAGCTGCACCGACAACTCGCTCTCCAACAAATCAAGCCGACGTACTTCGAGTTGCTCCAATAACCCTTCGAGTTCATCAAGTTCCTCTACCATGCGCGAGTCTTCAGGGTGCTTGCGGCACTTGACCTTCATGAGTTTGATTTTTCTCTCTAGCACATTGACTTCTTTCTGCATTCGCTCGTTCACAAACCCTAGTGCAAGAATACGGTGTTGTCCATCAAGGATACTCACTTTATGTCCGTGCCGCAGCAGTAATCCATTCGGTTGCTTCGTCAATTGAGAGACATCACGCAATGATAATGTGACCGGACCGAAAAAGATGCGGTCGAGTTCACGTTCTTGTAAGTAAGATGCAATTTTGCGACGTTGCCCCGCAGATAACTTGCGTTGTACCATCGGATCAATTCTTGTGTAATTGAGCAAATCTTGCACTTGAATGGCTACTGTAGTCAAACCATACCGTTCACAATAAGGATAAATTTCCATGTTCAACAACAAACCATCCATTAACCGACGTCCTCCTTGTCACGGATCAGGAACAAATTCTGATCTTTATAGAAGTTGCGAATATGCTGATAGGCTTTCATAATTCGCGAACGGCGAGGCAGTCGGTCCTTCTCGTCTCCCCGATAAATAGCATTCCAATTCACATGAGGCAATATTTTCATCGCATGTTCCAATGTGTATTTATTGAATGCAAGCGTCTTATAAGCTTCTTCATGCAGGAAGAGCGCCAAAGCGATTTGCAAGTTTTCTGACCAACTTAACTCTTCCTTGGACGGTTCTGGCAAATAAGTGCGCAGTAATTGAAAATAGAGCGTTGCATGTTGGATATGTTCCTCCATGTCTCGTTCACTGTAATAATATCCATTATTTCGGGCAGCAGATTTCATTCGACCTTCAAACAATGCTGCCATAATTTCAATGAGCAGCTGATATGTAAATAAATATTCAGGGGATTTCCCACGTTCCGAGAATAGATCTACGGGGATATCGCGCATAATGACGGATTCCTCAACCAAGCGGGATGCCAAAGCATGATAGAATCTCCGTTGGTCCCGCAACGCGGCCAAATTCCCCCCAATTTTGCGGGGTAACTTGTTAATGTCCGAGAACAATTGACGCTCTTGTTTGGCATCGATATCTAGATAAATCATCACAGACATCGGGAAGTCATAAATACGGCGAAGTTTGTCCGTGATTTCTTCGACTCGATCGTATTCACGACGGTCTTTGGCTCGGGCCATATTGCTCTGCAGCGTCTCCATGATACGTTTGAACGCAGCCAGCCGATGCTGTCCATCCACAATGTAACATTTTTCCATGGGTGTTAGTCGAAACACGCCTTGTGACCCGTCGTACTCACCTGCTCCGCGTGCGGACAAGAGAACGCCCGGGAAGTATATGCTTTGCCCGTGGTCCAAATGCAGCGTGATATAGTCGATCAGTCTGGACAAATTTTGTGGAATGATATTCCGTTGCACTTCTAAGTCCACTTCATAGATCATAAACAGCTTGCTCATCGGCATTGTTGTGGATAAAGTGGATTGACCGAACGTTCGTGATAACTTCGCATGAATCTCTACATGCGCTGAACTCTTGTGGTTCGTAATGACGTCTGAAAGTGTTCTTACTGGATCCATTCCGTGCCTCCCAATACACAAAAATTTATTCTAAGTATATCCAAACCGATTTTCATAAAAAACACTTCAGACTCGGAATGTTATGATTTTTTTGTGTACGTATCATACAATTTGAGCGCGCAAAAATTTAAGAGCATCCGTGCATCGCCAACATGTAGCTTGCCCATTTGACGTGAATTTCAACCTTCTTTATCATAATCAAGGGTGCTACACATTATGAGAAACGAGGTTTTGTTTGATGCGCGGATTTGCGATACTTCTTGGTTTTCAGCTCCTTGGTTCTTTCATGGAGCGTGTCCTTCACATTCCGCTCCCCGGTAATGTTATTGGACTTATCCTTTGTTTATGCGCGTTATGGCTAGGCTTTTTAAAACTGGAGTGGATTGAACAAACGAGTGCCCTACTGTTAAAACACATGATGTTGTTTTTCGCTCCGATCATCGCCGGAACCATTGTGTTCATTCCTTTGATTCGTCAAGAATGGCCCTCGATCGTTGCAACGTTGTTCATTAGCACCATGATTGTCGTAGTGGTCACGGGTTGGATCGCTCAACGATGGACTCATCCGCGGCAAGAGCAGGAGCAATTGCGATGACATCCTGGACCACCTTCACTTTCGATCCTTTGTTTTCCATCACCGTGACCATCGTGTTGTACGTCTTGGCTTTGTATTGGAACTTACGGTGGCGTTGGCTCCACCCTTTAGCCGTAACGTCTGGTGGCATCATTATTTTGCTACTGATCGTAGACATGCCTTATGAGCGGTACGCTGAAGGTGGGGATATGCTCTCATTCTTGCTAGGACCAGCAACGATTGCATTAGCTGTACCCTTGTACAAGCGCAAGAATTTCATTATGCGTAGAGTATGGGCGATCGTTGGTTCCATCACGCTGGGAAGTACGGCCGGTATTGTAAGCAGTTGGTTGCTGCTCACCCTGTTTGGTGGAGGAAACGAATTGCTCGCAGCCTTGCTGCCAAAATCAGCAACAGCGGCCATCTCTTATGAACTCGGAGTGGTATTAGGAGGTTCCGGCGAACTAGCAGCGGTGTTTACCGTTCTTACAGGATTGATCGGTAGTATGCTAGGTCCTCTCTTCTTGCGCTGGTGCAAGATCAACAATGAACTGCCGTTAGGTATTGCGGTTGGGACTGCAGCCCATGGGATTGGGACTTCCCGACTCCTTCGTGAATCTGAAGAAGCCGGAAGTTCCAGTGGATTAGCCATGGGCATCACAGGCATTATTGTTTCATTGCTTATGATCCCGGTGTACTGGATCCTGGTGCCATAGCGTCACCTTGTGGTTTTGCAGCAATTTCCAACTTTGCGCGACCCATCATGAACACAAAGATCAGTCCACAACCTACAAGAATGAGAGAGAAGCCAAACAAGGAGGCAATGGAATTCGCTAACGCTTGGGTAGCGCTTGTCAAAGTTTCTGGCGGTAATGCTGCCCGAACTTCCGGGACGAGCAACGCTTGGGGATCTGCGAATTGTGCTGCTATCTTCGGATCTTGGATTTGCGATGCAATCTGTGAACCGAACACATTCTTCTGCAGAACGCCCAACACAGTGACACCCAAGGCAGAACCAATCGTTCGGAAGAAGGCGATTAAGGAAATGGCTGCCCCTTTAAATTGACTTGGCAAACCATGTAGCACAGAAATGTTCAACACAACGAAATTCACGCCAATCCCAAGACCAATACATATCATATAAATGGTTACGGCCCATCTAGGGGTGTCTACGGTCATTTGACTGAGAAGGAATAGGGCTCCCCCAAGAATAAGCGCCGAGAGAAGCATGATGTTGCGATAGGGCAACTTATTCACCAATGGCCCGCCTATAATGCTGCTAACTACAACTGCCAACATCATCGGTGTTAAGGTTTGGCCCGCTGCGCTTGCCGATTCACCGTAAACCCCTTGGATAAACATAGGGATGAAAGTAGCCCCGACAATCATCATGATTCCATACAGGAAACCAATCGCTTGACTTGCCGTAAATAATCGATTCTTGAAAAGCTTTAACTCTACGATGGGATCTTGCACTTTGCGCTCGATGACAATGAATAGACCCAAACTAACAGCAAAAAGTGCGAACAAGCCCATAATTTGTGGCGATCCCCAAGCGTACGTTTTTGCACCGCCCAGTTCAATAGCAAACATCAAGCATAGTATCGCTGCTACCAGTGAAGTGGCTCCCCACCAGTCAATCTTTTGTTTCCGTAAATTTGCATTCTCTCGATAGCCCACATAAATAAATGCCAACGCAACAATACCAATCGGTACATTAATATAGAACACCCAACGCCAATCGATATGATCGGTAATGTAAGCACCTAAGATCGGTCCGAACACACTGGACAAACCGAATACGGCGCCAAACAGACCATTCATCTTGCCGCGTTTTTCTGGCGGAAAAATATCAAAAATAACGGCGAAAGCAATCGGCATCAGTG
>JBILCM010000115.1:0-5362 GCA_044353165.1 Paenibacillus sp. | reverse complement strand
GCGATTGCGCCATCGTATTGCGCATCGATGTACTCCGCATCCGTACAACCTTCCGGGAACCACGAGGTGAAATAATCAACGAACGGTTTGAATTCATACAGCGGATCAAGCGAGTGATTGTCCGGGTTGAACTCATTCCCGCCATAGAACAACCGTTCATACGGCTTGGGCGGCAAATACGGTGAATGCGGGTCCATATGGCGAAGGAACAAGAAGAAAGGCTTGTCATCTGCAGCCAGACGCTCTAACTCCGGAATTGCCACCTCATTCAACTTCTCCGCTTTCGGGCTGCGACCACTCTCGTCAGCTGCCCAACCTTCGAAATTCAAGTAATTTTGAAATCCGCGCGAGGACGGATTGCCCGTAAAGCCAATACATGTCGTGTTATAACCCTGATCGCCCAACACTTCCGCCAGCGTCTGGACATGATCACCTAGCTGTCCTTTGTGTCGCAAGGCGACCACATCAGAGCCAAAACAATCCATCCCCGTTAACATCGAGGCATAGGCAGGCGTGGTAGGAATACTTGGGCTAAAATGTTTAAAAAACACCGTTCCCCCCGCAGCAAATTTATCGATATGTGGCGTGGTGAGTCGATTGTACCCATATAAACTCATGTGCGATGAACGCAGACTGTCAATGCCAAACAGCAACACATTCGGTTTTTTCTTAGACATATCGCTTGACCCTCCTCTTTTATTGACCCGCTTCTTCAAACAAGCGCTTCAAATAACCGCGACTTTCCGCTGCGATCGCGGTGCATTGCGGCAACGTGTAAGCTCCCGCCCCAATGATTTCCAGACAGACCGCACCTTGATAACCAATTTCTACAGTTTTCTTCACGACACCCGCCAAAGGCACTGTGCCGCGTCCGGCAATTTGTCCGTCTGGCGGCGATATTTTCAATTGATCCATCTGTGTGTCGCGAATGTGCATGTGAATCACATAATCTTTAAGCGCTTCCAACGCAGCGACAGGTTCATCGCCCACACGTCCGATATGGGTCGCATCATAATTCAAACCAAGTGCCGGATGCTTCACTTCTGACATCAATCGAAGGGCTGTTCTTGTATTATAAATGCTCTGACCATAGTGCAATTTCAACGCAAATTGAATACCTACGTCCCCAGCCGCTTGTGCGAGTTCAGCAATGGCTTGGATCGATTGTTGTGTGCTATCTTCATCATCAGATGTGCCACCACTTCCAATCGTCACCATCGGAATGCCGAGTTTCGCCGCACGTTCAAACACACGCTTGGACCGCTCCCGATTGTCGGCTGTAAGAATGTTGGTCGCTGCCTCCACACAATATAACGCCAAGCCTGCGTCTTCGACCATCTTACGAATTTCGGCTAGCTCGCTGTCACTTGCGGTGTCAGATAAATGCTCCGCCATGCCAGGAATGGAAGCCAACTCTGCACCGTTATACCCTGTCCATTTGATATGCTCCAACGCTGTCGCCAGATCATACCCGCCAAACAATACCGTGTTAACACCCATCTTCATCGATCCGATCATCTCCTTGGGTTGTGATAAGCCTAGAGTATCATCCCACCCAACTTCAATCTTTGTTGATCCGGACATCAATAGTGCCGAATCGGACATCGATTAACGCGTCAAACCTACAAAAAACCATGAGCCTTCTCGGACGATCGGTTTTAGCTTTCCTACCCGAAAACCAATATCTGAAGCCAAACTGCGCAACTCTATCTCCGATGGAAGTGAATGCAGATTGCGGTGTGATACCATGAACGTATTGAAGGCAGCAGCGAACGATTTCCCACGGTTATCGCCTCGCAGAGGCGTGATCATCGTAATGCTGCCTCGTTGTCCGATAAATCGAGCGATTCGGGCCAGGAGTTGCCGCCGCTCCTCTTCATTAAAGTAATACAAGATGTTGTTCAACATCACCATATCGATGGTTTGCTCTGGGTCAGGCCACGCATCGATATCGGCCTCAATGATCATGCAATTGGATAAACCCTGCTTGCGTGCATGTTCCGCCGTATTGTGTGCAAGCGTCGCATTACGCTCAAGCCCGATGCAACGCGTCTGTCGGTATTGTTGTGCTAACCGCATCAAATAACCGCCCTGTCCACAACCAATATCCAGAATGCTCGATGGTGAGGTTCCCTGTACCCAACGATTCAATTGCGGGAACGCTAATCGTTCCAAATAACTTGATGTCTCAGCGACAGTCGGGGCAAACTGTTGATCGTTAAAATTCACTTTATGACCTGTTTGCATCGCGACCGGAAAATAAAGCAGCGTTGGAAAATGCAACTCCATCATTTCTTGAAGCAAGGCACCAACGGAATAAGGGCTGCTCGCGGAGGCATACGTTAACATCTTTCTCGAAGGCTGAATTCCCTTGCCGGTGTTCTTCAATTGGCCAACAGCCAACCCCACATCCACCCAACTCGATAACATCGCTCGATCCAAGTGACTCTCTGTGCTTATTTGATCCATGGTCATTCCTTGATGCAACTGTTCAAACAAATTCAGCTTGTATCCCACGTACGCATGCCATGTCGATAAGAATGACTCATTGCGCTTCATCCAATTTCTTGCCTGCCAAATCTGCATCCATTCCCGTATCATCCCAACCCGCCTCCATTCATGTTTGCCAAGGATAATCCTCATGACGATCGATCATTCGAAACCATTGCCCCAACCCAGACAAATTAGCCATATAACGCAAATGCAAAGGATGGATAGACTGAATCGTCTTCATCGTGAAGAAGCGCGCGTGCAACCACCAAGTTGGTGAATAAGAGTAGGTCAGGCCCGAGATGTGGCTCAGTCCCATTACAAGGCTGGCGCGCGGCCGGCGCACCCGTTCGTACCATTGGAGGAGGCGAAGATCAGGCGTCTTGTGTTTCGCATACATCCACCCCATCAATTGCCCCAGCACATCCGCATCTTGAATTGCCAAATTCATGCCTTCACCCGCCATCGGATGAACACTGTGCGCAGCATCCCCTAGGATGGCATATCGTCCCAATACATAACGCTTCGCATGGTATCGCAGCGGAATCATCAGTTGAATAAGCTTCCAGTTGTCCACAGCTTCGATGGCACCTTCCATAGCGGGAACCAACTCGTGGTAGTACTGATAAAAACTTTGCAATCCTTGCTTTTGCATGATTCGATATTGTTCAGGATGGATCATGGCCACCGTACGAACACGATTGTTGGCGAGAGGGAACAACCCAATAAAGCGTGAACCGCGACTTACGATTCGAGCCTCCGGCAACGCGGCAGGCCGAGGACATGTTACGGTCAGAAAATGATGGTTGTACGTCCGGGGTTCAAGTGTTTCATGCATAGCTGCGCGTACAACGGAAGAACGTCCTTCCGCACCAACGATAATATGCGCTTTGATCTCGAGTTTTTGGGACTCTTGCATCACGGTCACCGTCGATTCATCGACAAATCCGGTCAGCTTGGCGGGCACAAGATAGGTGAAGTTTTCATATTGCTTCGCTTTCGTTAGAATGATTTCTTTGAGAGTTTCATGGGGGATCATCAGTGCATAATGGAGGGGATGGTCTATGATGTTATAATCGAAGAACGTCTCATACTGACGAGAACCGATATATTCCGATAAGTGTATGCGGTGGATGGGGTTGCCGTGCTTTAATACTTCATCAAGAACACCGAGTTGCTCAAGAATGGCTAAGCTTTTGGGTTGTAACAATTCCCCTTTATATTTTATGCCTGGCACTGCATTCTTCTCAGCTAAGATCACTTGAACGCCTTGGATGGCTAACTTCAAAGCCAATGTGAGGCCACCCACGCCGCCGCCGGAAATAAACACCTGAGTTCGCATACCGTACGACCACCGCCTAAATTACGCTTTGCGTGCAGCGTGATATTGTTTTATAACTATATTCGACACCTCGAGTCGTTACTCCTTCCATAGGTCCTGCTCCAGCTACAGCTACAGCGCTGACGCCTAACGCATCGCATTGCATACGTGCCGCACAACTTGCTATCATGGAATGACAATCATGGTTTTGTTTCTTAGAGGAGGGTTTGAAGTTGGGGTCTGAACGGTGGGTTGAACCTATTTTTTTCAAAAATGCGATCGAAGTCAAGGAATATGAAGACGGCGTTATGCCGTTGCGTTTCACGCAAAAACAACTGGATGTATATGGGGCAAAAGCCATCTTCCAAATTCGCAGTCATTGTCCTGCAGGAGTGTATCTTGATTTCTATACGGATGCTTCGTTTGTTGAAATGGAGTTTGTCATCGAAAGCAACATTCGCAATTGGATGACCATGGACATCCATGTCGATGGATGCTTCGTGGACAGCTGGCGAACTGCACTCGATGATCATAAATCTCATGAACGAATGATATGCCACTTCCCTCTAGGTCATAGCGACTTGCGTCGGGTTTCGATCTATCTATCACAATATGTGCAGCTAAAAATAGTGGATATCCGCTTCTCGGAAGGTGCTGTCGTTGAATCGGTGCCCCGCTACGACAAAAACTTACTCTGCCTTGGTGATTCCATAACGCAAGGCGCGGAAGCGATACATCCGTCATCATCTTACCCGGTGTTATTATCTCAGTACTTGGATATGAACTTGCTCAATCAAGGGGTTGGGGGATATTACTTCGATGCTGACAGTTTGGACGAACATTTGCCCTACAAGCCCGACTTGATCACCGTGGCTTATGGCACGAACGATTGGGGATTAAGTGGGAGTTTAGCTGAATTTCATGACAAATGTGCTAGTTATTTTGCAAAACTGCATGCTATCTATCCGTTTGTACCGAAGTTTGTCATTACGCCCTTGTGGCGATCAGATGTGAGCACCGACCGGAATGCAGGAACCTTGTTCGATATCATTCACACCATCCGAGGCATCGCCGGCGCAACCCCGAACGTGACGTTGATCAACGGAATGGAACTTGTCCCGCATCTGGGTAAGTTCTTCGGTCCACAAGAAGTGACCAAGTTGCATCCCAACGATGAAGGCTTTGCACGGATGGCGATGCAATTGGCCAAGCGCATCATGGCGCATGTCGATTGAGTCAAGCCATTCAAGCTGAACCAAGCTTTTCAAGCTGAGCCAAGTACAGAGTGGACCAAAGGGAAAGTGAAAGGGGCCGGACGACCGGCTCCTTTTTATTTCACAATCTTATTCATTTCCATCCATCGTCACCGGTTTCTACGAATTGCCGAGAGCGCCTTCGCTAATGATGGTTTCGAACCGAATGCGCCAGCTTTCGTTACAGTGAGCACAGACTTTGTTCCTATAAGTCGACACATGGGAAGTCCCGGTTCAACTTCCTCAACAAGCAACAATCCGCTAACGCCTAAGGCTTTACAAACCGCTTTGGCCGTAT
>JBILCM010000012.1:0-46628 GCA_044353165.1 Paenibacillus sp. | reverse complement strand
GGTTTTTCAACGATGAATGTTGGACCAGAGCCAGAGTTTTTCTTATTTAAAACGGATGAAAAGGGAAACCCCACGCTAGAAACAAATGATCAAGGCGGATATTTTGATTTAGCACCCACAGATCTTGGAGAAAACTGCCGCCGCGAAATTGTGCTCACACTTGAGGAGATGGGTTTTGATATTGAAGCTTCCCATCACGAAGTTGCGCCCGGTCAACATGAAATCGATTTTAAATATTCAAACGCGATTCAAGCCGCCGATCAAATTCAAACGTTCAAACTTGTTGTAAAAACAATAGCAAGAAAACATAACCTGCATGCAACATTCATGCCAAAACCATTGTTCGGCATGAATGGTTCTGGGATGCATTGTCACCAATCCTTATTCCAAGGTGAGGTCAATTCATTCTATGATGAGAAAGATCGCATTGGCTTGAGCACAATTGCTCGGTATTACATGGCAGGCATTTTAAACCATGCCAGAGCTTTCACAGCAATTACAAATCCAACCGTCAATTCTTACAAACGATTGGTACCCGGTTACGAGGCGCCTGTCTATGTGGCTTGGTCTGCTAGTAATCGTAGTCCTATGATCAGAATACCTGCTTCACGTGGATTAAGTACGCGCATCGAAGTTCGCAACCCAGATCCAACAGCAAATCCATATCTAGTCATGGCAGTCATGCTAAAAGCCGGATTGAATGGGATCAAGAACAAACTACCGCTACCTGCTCCTGTTGACCGTAACATCTATATCATGTCAGATGACGATCGGGTCGCGGCAGGCATTCCAAGTTTACCTGCAAATCTGAAAGAAGCTTTAGAAGAACTAATGTCAGATGAAGTTATTTGTGATGCTTTAGGCGATCATGCCCTAGCACATTTTATGGAATTGAAAGAAATTGAGTGGGATATTTATCGCACACAAATTCACCAATGGGAACGGGATCAATATCTTTCCATCTACTAAATGACTAAAAACTAAGAGCGTAGTTTTGTCAATCCATGACAAAGCTACGCTCTTAGTTCATCTATCAAATCGATTAAAAAATATCAATGTAACTCTCGGAACAAGCCTATTACTTTACCTAATACTTTAACATTATTGTATCGTAGTGGTTCCATAGCAGAATTCTCAGGTTGAAGACGGATATGATCCCGTTCCTTGTAAAAAGTCTTTACTGTAGCCTCATCATCCACTGTCATCGCGACTACGATATCCCCGTTTATTGCTGTTTGCTGCTGTCTTACAATTACGTAATCCCCATCATGTATACCTGCTTCAATCATACTTTCTCCCACAACGGAAAGCATAAAAACTTCGTTATCTCGTACCATGTGAGAAGGAAGGGGGAAGTATTCCTCAATATTTTCAACTGCAGTAATCGGTTGCCCTGCCGTCACTTTCCCTACTAAAGGAACTTTAGATACAGACAAATGGAATAACTGTCGATCATCCTGATGACCAATCAATTCAATTGCACGAGGTTTGGTTGGATCTCTACGAATAAAACCCTTCTTCTCTAAGCGGTCGAGATGACCATGGACTGTAGAACTAGAAGCTAAACCAACAGCTTCCCCAATCTCACGTACTGAAGGTGGGTAACCCTTCTCACGCACTTCACTGCGAATAAAATCCAAAATGGATTGTTGACGGTTCGAAATTTTTGACACGATTAATTACACCACCATTCAAAATAATTTAAGGGTAGTATAACATAGAACCAGAGTTCGTACAAACATAAGTTCGAAAATTTGATAAACGGATTGACTCAAACAAATGTTCGTGATAGTATAAATTAGGAACAAGTGTTTCGGAACTCATGTTTGTGATTTATATAACTAGGGGGAGTTTTTTTGATTACAAATCATAAATTGAAGGTAAACATATTTCGAAGAATGTTTTACAGAGTTATGGCTTTGCTTGTTGTTATTGGCATCAGCTTTACCTCCGGAATTATACTTCATGCCAATGCAATGGATAATCAAGAAGCAACAATGATATCTGAGATTAAGTCCGTTAGTGTTCGCATATGTGTAGAACAAGGTGACACACTCTGGAGTATTGCAAGAACGTACCGAGATGGTAAAATACCGACACAGGAATATATTCATGCAATCCAAGAAGCAAATCAATTAACCGATGGAAAAATACATGTTGGTCAAGTATTGTATTTACCCTAAACAAACACATAATGGATCCAAAACGTTAAATTTTCTACAGTTTTGATTATAAGTGTTTATCTTGACTTCCTAAATCATTCTATGTCAAAGTAATGAGTGAAGAAGACTAGCTAAATTGATGAGAATGAAGGAAGGATCAACGCTTATGTCACGCAAGTGGGAAAGAATGATTGAAAAAAATCGAAAAGAAGCTAATGCACGCCGTCAAAAATCAGGTCATAATTCAATTGGAACAGTGAGTGAAAATTTGAAAATTAAAGGCAGGAGCTGGATTTTTCCTCTCATTCTAATTTTTATTGGAACTCTATTTGGTTTCACGAGTGTAGCTAGCAGCACATCAGATCTATTGTCGCAAATTACTGTTGGTTTGTATTTATTGCTAGCAATATTCCACTATTTTATTCGCAGACCTTACGTTGTGATCGGTAAACAGCAACTTTCATGGCGCACATACACGGGCGAGAAGAAGGTTGAAGCTGTAACAATCGAATCAATCATAGTTACAAAAACACAAGCTATTGTTAAATTGAATGATGGTAAAACAAAAAAATCGTTCAACAAATTGTATCAACTTTATCCAATCGCTGACTTGTCAGCGGCGTTGAAACAATTTGCTACTTTTAATAAAATTGAATTATTGGATATGACGAAGGAGTAAAAATTAATGAAAAAGAAGGCTGTCATATTTGATTTAGACGATACATTATTATGGGATGAACGCTCAATTCATGAGGCGTTCATCTTGACTTGTCAACAAGCATTTTTAAACACAGGTATAGACCCTCAAAAACTTGAAGTGGCTGTCCGTAGAGAAGCAAGAAAACTTTATGAAAGTTATGAGACCTATGCATTCACCCAAATGATTGGTATCAACCCTTTGGAAGGATTGTGGGGGCGTTTCTCAACAGGTAATCATCCTATGTTTCGAAAATTAGAGTCTATTGCGCCACAATATCGAGCGGATGCATGGACAAGTGGGTTGCAAGCAGTTGGGATCGATAATAGAAAACTAGGCGAACAGTTAGGTGAACAATTCGCAGAGTTTAGACGACATCTTCATTATGTTTATGATGATACGTACGACGTGCTTAACAAAATACAAGGGAACGCCAAACTTTTACTACTTACGAACGGTTCGCCAGACCTACAGAAAGAAAAATTAATGGGTGTTCCTAGAATTAATTCATATTTTGATCATATTGTGATCTCTGGCGAATTTGGACGGGGTAAACCAGATCCTAGCATATTTGAATATGCTTTAAGTTTGCTTGGGATTAAACCTAATGAAGGAATCATGGTTGGTGATAAATTAACGACTGACATACTTGGTTCCTCCAGAATCGGTATGGATAACATATGGATTAATCATCATGACATGACTGTAGGGGAACATACCCCACCTACTTATACTGTGAAACAATTAAGCGGAATTCTGGATCTTATTTCACTTTAAAAAAAAACCCCTCTCGTGAGCAACACTGGAGGGGAGTATTACTAGACATTTTGGAATGCCGGGTCTGAGAAGGGATGTGCAATCCAACCTTCCGTTTCTATAAATAATCGAACAGCAACAATCTGACGATTCTGCATAAGCGTAAAGAAATGCGGTTTATTCTCAGGTACTGAAATTACATCTCCTGCCTGCAGTTCCACATCGAAATATCCAATTTCTTCCGTTCCTTTAATCACGAAAATTCCTTGACCAGCGGTGATTGCACGAACTTCATCTTCGGTATGGGTGTGTACATTCTCAAATTTTTTGAGTAGTTCATTTAAATTTGGGGTTGCATCAGATAAAGCCACGATATCCCATGTTCTATATCCGCGTCTTTGTGCAAGATCTTGAATTTCTGATTCATACGTTTGCAAGATTTCGGTTTTTTCTTCATCATTTAACGTAAATTTTTCTCTTAATCGAGTTGGCAACTTTTCTGAATTCCAATGTTCATAAAGCACTTCTTGGCTTGCAAGAAAAGTTCTTACAGATTGTTCGCCCGTGATTCTTTCATTTGTTTTGCGTATTCGGATTTCCGCCATCCGTATCCCTCATTTCATCAAATCTTTCATTATTATTCTACAACGAAATTGATTATAGTTGAAAGTCAAAATTGTCAAAAAAACTTTGCGAATTCCTAGTAATTTGGTAAACTATTGAGCATTAGCATCAACAGAGGATGGATGACATGATGAAAACATCAAAGATGTATGGACAATTAAAAAATAAAATACTCATTATAGACGGTGCTATGGGCACCATGATCCAACAAGCGAATTTAACGGATGCAGATTTTGGAGGCGAGCAATACGAAGGCTGTAACGAATTGCTTTGTGTTACAAGACCAGATGTCATTCTAAGCATTCACGAAGCTTATCTAGAAGCTGGGGCTGACATCATTGAGACCAATACATTCGGTTCAACAAGCATCGTATTAAGCGAATACAATATTTCACATCGTGCTCGCGAATTAAACTTAGAGGCGGCAAAACTTGCCGTTGAAGCAAAGAATAAATTTTCAACTCCGAATTGGCCAAGATTTGTTGCAGGGGCCATGGGGCCAACAACCAAAACCTTATCGGTAACTGGCGGCACAACCTTCGATGATCTGATTCATTCATATTATGAACAAGCTCTTGCATTAATTGAAGGTGGAGTGGATGCATTACTACTAGAGACGTCCCAAGATACACTTAATGTAAAAGCAGGTGGTATCGGGATTCGTCGTGCATTTGAAACGTTACATAAAGAGTTGCCCATCATGATTTCAGGTACGATAGAACCGATGGGTACGACATTAGCTGGACAGAACATTGAATCGTTCCTTATTTCGTTAGAACACTTACATCCGATTTCAATCGGGCTGAATTGCGCTACGGGTCCAGAATTTATGAAAGATCACATTCGAACATTGGCCCAGTTAACAAATTCTGCTGTCTCTTGTTACCCCAATGCCGGTTTGCCTGATGAGAACGGAAACTACCACGAGACACCCCTTTCTTTGGCCAAGAAACTGTCTAGTTTTGCTGATCAGGGTTGGTTAAATATTGTTGGTGGTTGCTGCGGCACGACACCTGAACACATCCGAGCCATAGTCAATGAACTGTCCAATACTCCTCCACGGCTCTGCAATGGAATCCATCCACCTGCTGTATCTGGCATAGAAACTGTGTATCTAGATAATGAGAGTCGTCCTTTATTGGTAGGAGAAAGAACGAATGTAATTGGATCACGGAAATTTAAACGGCTGATCTTTGAGAATAAATTGGAGGAAGCATCTGAAATTGCTAGGGCGCAAGTTAAGAATGGTGCACACATCATCGATGTCAATTTGCAAGATACAGAACTTGATGAGAAGCAGGTTATGTCTAATTTTCTAAAACTCGTGACGAAGATGGTCAAGGCACCATTAATGATTGATTCTACGGATCATGAAGTCATTGAAGTAGGACTCAAATATTCGCAAGGAAAGGCTATAATCAACTCGATCAATTTGGAAGACGGGTTAGAGCGTTTTGAACATGTTGTACCACTGATTCACAAATATGGCGCATCTGTTGTCGTCGGCTTAATTGATGAGAAAGGTATGGCCGTCTGGCCAGAGGACAAGTTGCGAGTAGCAAAGAGATCTTATGATCTTCTTGTAAACAAATACAACATCAATCCGAATGACATCATTTTTGACCCAAATGTATTTCCTGTAGGTTCTGGCGATCCACAATATATCGGTTCTGCAGCTGCAACCATTGAAGGAATTCGTCTGATCAATGAACATCTCCCACAATGTTCTTCCATTCTAGGTGTTAGTAATATTTCTTTTGGTTTGCCTGATGCTGGCCGTGAGGTATTAAACTCTGTGTTCCTCTACCACAATACAAAGGCAGGACTAGGGTATGCAATTGTGAATGCTGAGAAACTGGAAAGATATGCCTCAATCCCTGAAGTTGAACGTAAATTAGCTGAAGATTTAATATTTGACACCAGTGAAGAGACACTAGCAGCATTCGTATCATTTTTTCGCGAAAAGAAAGTCGAAAAGAAACAGAACATTAGCAACTTGTCACTTGAAGAGCGACTCGCCACTTATATAATCGAAGGCACTAAAGAAGGTTTACTGCCTGATTTAGAGGAAGCATTGAATAAATATACACCACTTTCGATAATTAATGGTCCTTTGATGAAAGGTATGGATGAAGTTGGCCGATTGTTTAACAACAATGAACTGATTGTTGCCGAAGTGTTGCAAAGCGCTGAGGTTATGAAGGCAGCTGTTTCTTTCTTAGAACCTTTCATGGAAAAATCGGAGTCAAGTACGAAAGGTAAGATCATGCTAGCCACTGTGAAAGGTGACGTTCATGATATCGGTAAAAATTTAGTCGAAATTATTCTCTCTAATAATGGCTACCAAATCGTCAATTTAGGGATCAAGGTGCCGCCTGATCAAATTATTCAAGCCTACCAAATGGAAAAACCAGACGCGATTGGACTATCAGGGTTACTTGTGAAATCGGCACAACAAATGGTAACAACCGTGCAGGATTTAAAAGCAGCTGGGGTCGATGTGCCTATATTGGTCGGAGGAGCAGCTTTAACACGCAAGTTTACAAAAACACGAATTGCCACAGAATACAACGGATTGGTCCTTTATGCAAAAGATGCGATGGATGGTCTTGATTTGGCAAATAAGTTAATGAATGTGAATGAACGTGAATTGCTGATTGCTGAAGATAAAATGAGCAAAGAAATGGACTCGAACACAATAGATCGGAAGCCCGTCATACAAGTAGCACCCGATGAAAAAAGCAAAGTATCCCAAGTTTCAAGGGATATAGCTGTCCAAGTTCCGCAAGATTTGCAACGACACATCCTTCGTGATTATCCTATTTCACATCTATTGCCTTATGTTAATATGCAGATGCTGCTGGGACACCATCTCGGACTGAAAGGAAAAGTTCAA
Organism: Paenibacillus sp.; assembly: GCA_044353165.1. Classification (GTDB taxonomy): domain Bacteria; phylum Bacillota; class Bacilli; order Paenibacillales; family YIM-B00363; genus JBILCM01. The sequence goes on along the minus strand of JBILCM010000012.1, from coordinate 39,493 downwards.
AAACTGCTAGAAGACAAGGATCCAAAAGCAATTCAAGTAAAAATGGTCGTTGATGAGATATTTGAAGATGCCGTTCGGAACGACTCAATTAAGGCAAGAGGAATGTATCGTTTCTTCCCGGCACAGTCCAGTGGAAATAACGTTGTTGTCTTTCATCCTGATGATCATGCTCAGGTGTTAACAACATTTACATTCCCACGACAAGAAGTAGAGCCTTATCTCTGTCTAGCAGATTACTTAAAATCAACGGACAGCGGCGTCATGGATTATGTCGGTTTTATGGTTGTTTCAGCTGGATTTAACATTCGTGAACAGGCTGAATCATGGAAACAAAAAGGGAATTATTTGAGATCTCACGCTTTACAAGCTGCTGCTTTAGAAATTGCTGAGGCGTTCGCAGAGCGAATCCATCAATTGATGCGTGATGTATGGGGAATACCCGATCCTGTGAATCTAAACATATCCGATCTTTTTGGTGCCAAATATCGGGGACAGAGATTTTCTTTCGGATATCCAGCTTGTCCAAATCTCGAGGATCAATCATTATTATTCCAGTTAATGAATCCGGAAGATATCGGTGTTCAACTAACAGACAGCTTTATGATGGAACCGGAGGCATCGGTATCAGCCATTGTATTCGCACATCCAGAAGCAAGATATTTTAATGTAGACAAGGCGGAATAACGTGGAGCTGTATTTTCTTGGCACAGGGGCTGGAGTACCAACACGACAACGCAATGTAACTTCTGTTGCCTTAAATTTAATGCAAGAGCGCAGTACAGTGTGGTTATTTGATGTTGGAGAAGGTACACAGCATCAAATGTTAAAATCCCCATTAAAACCAAGCAGATTAGAACATATTTTTATCACCCATTTACATGGGGACCATTTGTTTGGTCTTCCAGGTTTATTAACAAGTCGTTCCCATCAAGGCGGGGAGCAACCCCTATTTATTTTTGGACCACCTGGAATTCAGAAATTTGTTGATACGGCACTCACTATCAGCGGATCTCATTTGGAATATGATTTGAAAATTGTTGAAATTAATGAAGGGACTATCTTTGAAGATCATCAATTCAGGGTCATTGCAGCAAAACTTGAACACCGTATTGAATCTTACGGCTATCGCATAGAAGAGAAAGATATACCTGGTGCATTGAATGTAGACAAATTGCGCCAAGAAAATGTCCAACCGGGTCCAAATTACGCTTTGTTGAAACGCGGTGGTTCGATAACACTAGAAGATGGTTGCATTATTGAAGGTAAAGATTATGTGGGGCCAACATTGTGCGGTCGGAAAGTTGTTATCTTTGGTGATACCAGATTATGTCATCAAGAAGTAAAACTGGCTCATGATGCCGACGTGATTGTACATGAATCGACATATATGCATGACAAAGTCTCTAATGCAACCCAATATTTTCATTCAACAGCTACACAAGCAGCAGAACTAGCTCTAAAAGCGAACGTGAAAACACTGATCTTAACGCATTTATCGTCACGTTATCAGGATGAAAGTGTACACCTTTTGCTTGAAGAAGCCCGGAGCATTTTCCCGAACGTGCATGTAGCAGAAGATTTTTGGCATTATCCTGTTTTTCGTCAATAATTGTAACGAAGGGATGTTTATGCTGGGACAAATCGAATTTCTCATCCTGCTAGGAAGCTTAGGTTTTTTCATTGGAAATACTCTTTTGGGGATCGCAAATCACTTGATGACATTAAAATGTAATGAGATTCGCTCTATTGATGTATCTCAATTTAAAAATCCGATGCGGATTGCAGGTGTAATTTTATTTGTTTGGATTGGTGCAAGTTACAATAACACCAATTTGGAGTGGCTTGCGGCCATCTGGCTTGCAATTATATTGCTTACGGTTTCATATACGGATATGGTATCCATGAGAATATTAAACTCTGTCGTTCTCATCGGAATCTTAGGAGCAGCATTTCTTAGGATGGTTATTCATCCGCTACCGTTTTGGAATTATGTTTGTGCTGCAGTCATTGGTTTTTCCATACTCTTCTTACTTTCCATTGCAACAAACGGTGGGATTGGTGGCGGTGATATGAAATTATATTTGTTTATAGGGCTTCTAAGTGGAATTACGGTAACTTTACTTTCCTTGTTTCTTGCAAGTCTCTTTGGTTCCTTCTATGGCATTATACAACGTTATCGCGGTAAGTTAATGCCGAAACAACCTATACCTTTCGGTCCTTTCATTGCGACTGCAACCATCATCTCTTTCTTGTATGGTGAAGTTTGGCTTGAACACATCAGTCAACAATTTTATGTTTTGCTCATGTAAAGGTTTCTTTTCATGTATGTTTTTTTTTTTTGAGGGAAAATTATCTTGAGTAAGACTTTTAACATACGGAAAAATTGAGGGGGGGTAATGCTGAATGAAATTGAATGCACATGAATTTGCAATCATTGAGCAGGCATTACGAGAGGCAATAAACCAAGGCGCCGATTATCACAAAATAGCGACCTACCAAGCGGTATTAGGGAAACTACAAGAAACGCTTTCCCAAGATACCTTTACTTATAAATCTCATTTAACAGCCATTGAAGGTTTTCGATACGATTATGATGATAATGTAGAGTTATTGTAAAAAATAACTTTTCCCGGGAAAGCGCATAAAATGACAAAACTCTTCTTCAATTGACACAATAAATTAAATGATCAGTGAACCGGTAGGTTGTCCAAAATCACGTAGTGTTGCATATGCAGCAAATGTGCCGCTCATCACAACCATCGGCGTTCCACCACCCGGATGGACTGTGCCACCCGTGTAGTACATCCCACGTAGTGCGCGGTCTTTAACAGAATGTCGAAAAAATGTAGCACGCATACCATGGGAAACATTCCCATACAAAGCACCACGCACAGAACCGGTATTTTTCATAATATCTAACGGTGTGAATGATTCTGCGGTCTCTAGAGCATCTCGTAAACCAGAAAGTCCAAATTTTTGCTCTAACAATTTGCCGAGAATTTTCTCGCGGTACATTTCGGAACGTTCGGTTAATCGGTGCGGTTCCGAGAGATCCGCATCATCAAGAGGAGGCACATTCGTTAACACGTACAAATTGGAACCATGAGCCGCACGTTCAGATTCTGATTTTCCAGAAAAACAAACATAAACCGTCGGATCGTTCGGCCAAATTCGCCGTTCAAACAAATCGGTAAATTCCATTTTGTAATTTTCGGGAAAAAATAGGTTGTGGTGTTCTAATTGTGGGTAACGACGATTTACTCCTGCCAATGTTAAAAAGCCAGATATCGAGAGTTTTCGATCTTGCTGCCGTAACTCTCGTCCAAGCATTGTGCTGGTTGCAATGACATCCACATTGGAAACGACGGCATCGGCGTCAAGTCGATCACCAGAATCCAGTTCAACGCCTGTAACCCTTCGATTGGATGTAAGTATTTTTGCAACTTTAGAATTCGTTATGATCTCAACACCCATGTCTACGGCCAAACGATGGAAAGCTTCAACCAAACGGTAATTTCCTCCTGGAATGTAATACACGCCCCGGATGAGCTCTACGTAAGCGATCATACTTAACGTTGCAGGGGTAAGTAAAGGATCGGATCCGACATAGGTTGCGTAACGATTCATCATCGTCACAAGTCTTGAATCTTGGAAAAATTGGCGGTGGAATGAATCCATTGACTCAAATGGACGAACACTCAAGAACGCTTTTGCCAATGCAGGTGACAAATAATGATCCCAGTGACTGAACGGACGCCGGAAGAAGTGCTCCTCTGCAATTTGTTGAATTCGTCCTGTTTCTTGTAAGAAATGTTGAAATCCGCTTCTGTCTTTTGCAGAAAAATATTGCAGTTGTTCATTCATGCGTTCAGGATCAGCTGATAAGTCTATTATTGATCCGTCAGAAAAATGATTTCTGGTATTAATATTTAACTTGACGAATGAAAGCGATGGGTCTAAAGGTTTGCCGCATTTCTCAAAAATACGTTCGAAAATCCATGGCATCGTAATCGTGGAGGGGCCGAAGTCAAAGCGGTAGTTACCCAAAGAAATATCTTGCAATTTTCCGCCTAACGTTGAATTTTTCTCGATTAAGGTAACTTGTATTCCAGACGAAGCGATTAAAGCGGCAGTAGTTAAGCCTCCTAACCCTCCGCCAATGACAATAACTTTGTTTGTTTTTCTTGTCATCAATGATACACCCTGCCTTTCCATTCATAACCTCTACCCGTAATCCCCATTAACCAGGAACGCAGTGCGATGGCAATCATACATGCTATGGATAGCGGAAAATATAATGACCATCGCTTTTTGACGCCAAACCTTTGATCTACCATAGCCTTGTGAACGATGCCAAACGTTACCATCCATGCTGCCAATAAAGCTTCTAACCATTGATTTGAAATAAAAAATACAATCAATAGAAATACGGGAAGCAAATATAACGTAAAATAAAGAACGATAATACCAAACAGAATCAATGTAGAGCGCCCGACTCCGTTGTATATGTTTTTAGCAAACCCATTCCAAATTTGACTGGGATATTCGTACATTTCACAGGCTACGGTAGGAGTAATATCAACGAGGGTGACACAAAGTCCGATGCTTTTGGCTGATTTAGCCATCGTCATATCTTCAACCAACGCATTCCGATGTTGCACCGCTTCATGTCCGCCAACGGCAACATAAGCTCGTTTTTGATACAACATAAATGCACCATGCGCTGCCATAAACATAGGCTTTGTCGATCCCTCAATTCGGGAAGTGGGAAGATGCAGCGCAATCAAAAAATGCATGAGCGGCAAAACTAACCACCCCAACGTATGTGTGGATTCAATCCTAGGAAAACCGGTGAGCACATCTGCATGCCGCGCTTGTGCTGTAGCAATAGCTCTACGAACAGAATCAGATGCATGTATTGTATCTGCATCTGTAAACAACAACCAATCTCCAATCGCAACTTCCGACAATTGATGGCAGGCATGGGGTTTTCCAATCCAACCCGCGGGAAGCTCGCGTCCATGAATAATTTTAATTCTTGGATCGATCGTAGCCAATTTCTGAACAATCTCGAATGTGTTATCATCGGATCGATCATCCAAACAAATAATTTCCATATTTTTATATTCTTGATTCATCAAACTTTCAATACATCGACCTATATTACGACTTTCATTGCGGGCTGGTATGAGTATCGACACCAAAGGTTCATTCGCATTGATTTCATCAAATTGAACATTGGGAACAAGCATAGGCCATGCACGAAGGTTGACATAAATCCATAGTGTAATCATAAGTGCAAAAATTGCGCCTATAAGGAGTATCAACATTTTTGTTCTCCTCAATTATTGAGACGTATTTCGATGTTTGAACCAATTCACAAAACGAACACTGGTCGATTCCTTGCCATACAGTAAAGTTGAATAACGTTGCGGTTCACCACGAATTATTTCATCACGCATTTCGTCCAATTGATTTATAACCGCAAGTTCACATGATTGTGCATTTAATTGTGCACAAACATTTAATGTTGAAACGGGTGAGCCAATAGAAATGTAAACACTCGGTTTCTGTTCAAGACCAAAATCATAATAGAATGTGACAGGAACGACTGTTATGTTAAGATTTGTGGACTTCACTTTCTCTAACAAAAAAGCGAGACCTGGAAGAAATGACAAAGGTCGGATGTCTTGATGTCGAATGTCGCCTTGTGGGAACATCCATAAGGATCTTCCTCTGATGTTTCGCTTCAATGAAAAATCAATCAGGCATTTCATCGCATACCTCATTGATTTTATAATGTCTTTAGGTGAGTCGCGATTAATCGAGAATGCGCCTAATTTACGAAAAAAAGAAAATTTCTTCAATCCAGATTCGCTCATCATGACGAATGCATCATATTTTAATAAGCTGTAGTTGAGATGAAATGCGAATAAACCATCCCACCAACTGCTGTGGTTTGCAATAAACAATGTAGGACCCTCAGGAATTCCATTTGGGTCAATTCGAACATAAACTTTGTTAAACCATCGTCGAATGAGTCGGCCATTATATAAATAAAACAATTTTTCAAACCATGCGGTCTTTCTTGCTTCGATCATTAAGATATCTCTCCTGTATCAGCATGAAAACGATCGAAAAAATCCACAATGGCAAGCTCCACAAAAGCGCAAGCGGCACATCTTGTATGAACGAAAGCGCAATAAACAAAGAAAACAAAGTAAGAACGAGTACCAGTGGAACGTTATGCCATGTAAAGTGAAAATCAGTTTGTGTCGTTGCCTTTTGCCAAAGCGGGGTAGAGCAAAAATAAATAACGAATGCTGTTACCCACCATGATGCAAAATTGGTCCAAGGTACGTTGTACAACGAGATGCTCGATATATTTTCCCAAATCCAATATTGCTTGGCCACTGCAACAGGATCCAACAAGAAATCAAAAGACATTGCTAAAGTCGCTGCAACAGCTGAAAAACCCAATCTTGAATTTCTAAGAATTGGAGTGAACGCCGCAGAAATCGTCAACACCACAAGCCAAGCAAAAGGGATTGCCAATGGCACACCAAAAACGAAAGGTTGGAATGCATCACCGTAGACATATTGACCAAACCAAATACCCGTCTTTACACCGATCCACTCGGCCAAAAAAGAGATAGACATAGTAATAAATGCAATTTTGAATGCACTTTTCCCACCAATCTTCTCTGTTAGCCAAACCAATGCAAGTATCCCGGCAATGATTAAATATGCTGCGTTGGCCCATTCCAAAAAAGTTGGCAATGTATCGGTAACCACAAGAACAAAACCAATCGAAAACCAAATGATATAAAGCTTGCTTATAAATTCTACACGCCTACTTCGCCAATTTCGATTCTTCTCCATGTGTCCCTCTGTGCAAGTAGTGAAATGAGGATGCTCATTTTCTTCTTATTGGATACTCGAATTCTTTCAGCAAAAACGTTGCCATGCCTACGTTTACTCTCTACTAAAATCTCTCGATAGATTAAACCTGCCGCAGTCAAAGCAAGCCGGCTGTTCCGCGGATAGCAAATACCAGCCGAAAGACCGGCTTGATAATTTATTTCTGCCAAATCATGCAAATATTGAAAAAGTTCTACCCATCCCTTGGCTTTGGCACCATATGGAATGTCAGAAGGGGAAAAACCAAATCGTTGCATCAAGTCATCTGGTAAATAAATACGATCTTTCATGAAATCTTCTGCAACATCGCGCAAAATATTGGTAATTTGCATAGCCTTGCCTAGACGAACAGCTTTTTCTGTCATTTCTAAGGATGTAACCGGTGTTAAGATTGGAAGAAGCATAAGACCGACGGTGCCTGCCACTAAGTAACAATAATGATCAAGTTCATCCATCGTTTGGTATCGCTTTTTAACCAAATCTTGTTTTTGTCCCTCAATCATGTCGCGAAAAGGCGCTGGGTTCATCGAATAGCGCTGGAAAGTATCCTTAAGGGCCACCCAAATGAATTCAGAGTGGTTACTCCCTTGTAGAAATTGTTCGAAATCTTGCTCAAACATTGCAAGCAACCGACTGGCCTCCGAAGGTGCATGCTCGTCCACGAGATCATCAACGGTTCTGCAAAACCCATACACTGCCCAAACTGCATTGCGCTTGTCCTCTGGCAAAATACTAAACGCCCTATAAAATGAGGATGAATGTTTGCGTACAATCGATTCGCAATGTCGATATGCTTCTGTGATCATATTTTCACCTCGGTAACGGATTCAAGGTTGCTAAGTCTATACAAAGATTATACAATAAAAGAGTGAAAAAGGTAGCTTATAATGCAAAATATTTTTTTCAAATCTTCATTGTGAGGTGCCTATAGGTATGGGAGAACGCAGCATCGTTGTGATAGGGGCAGGACCCGGTGGCATGGCTGCAGCTATGCAGTTGGCTTATGCAGGATATAAGGTGGATGTTTTTGAGAAACAATCTTATGTGGGCGGTCGCACATCACTTCTGCGCATGGGTGATTTTCATTTTGATCGCGGACCGACGTTTTTGAATATGCCACATATTTTGGAGCAATCATTCGAAGCTGCGGGACGTAAGATGGACGATTATTTATCATTAATCGAGCTCGATCCCATGTACAGGCTTCAATTTAGTGACTTGTCGCTTGATGCGACAACGAACCGTGAAATCATGCGTGAAGAAGTTGAACGTCTATTCCCCGGAAACGGCGTCGGTTACGATCGTTTTATGCATAATGAGAGAATCAAATTTGAAGCGATAGCTCCGCTTCTTCAGAATAAACATGATTCCTTGCTTGATTACTTGCAACCTCGTTTTTTGAAAGCATTGCCCCAAATGAACGTGACACAATCATTATACCAACGTTTGTCAACATACTTCTCAGACGAACGTTTGCGCTTAGCCTTTACCTTCCAAGCTAAATATTTGGGGATGTCTCCTTGGGAGTGTCCCGGAGCATTCACGATATTGTCTTATATGGAGCACGCTTATGGCGTACATCACCCTGAAGGTGGACTAAACCGAATACCTGAAGCCATGAGGCGAGTTCTTGAAGAACACGGAGGTACTGTTCACACAAACACAGGTGTCAAAGAAATTTTAGTGCAACGCGGCCGCGTAATGGGCATCGAACTAGACACGGGGGATCGTATAACGGCAGATGAAGTCGTGATCAACGCAGAATTTGGGTTTGCAGCATCAAAATTATTCGCGCCTGGTATTCTCCGCAAGTATGCACCAGAACGATTAAAGAAAAAAGCATATTCTTGTTCAACTTTTATGATGTATTTGGGTTTGCGTGGAAAATATTCAGAACTGCCTCATCACACGATTCTTTTTTCCAATGACTATAAAAAATTTGTTAATGAAATTACGGGTTCAATGTGTTTGCCGGGTGATCCTTCCGTTTACATTCACAATCCTTCTGTTACAGATTCAACTCTGGCGCCCAATGGTTGTTCCGCGCTTTATGTCCTTGCGCCTGTGCCAAACAACCGAAGTGAAATACAATGGGAACTCGAGAAGGATGCATTCAAACAATTGTTGCTTCAACAAATTGAGAAGGCAGGTTTTATCAATGTTGCTGACCGAATCATTGAAGAGCATTGCATTACCCCTAATGATTGGGAACAAAGGATGAATGTTTATGAAGGTGCAACGTTTAGCATGGGACATCGCTTGCAACAAATGATGTATTTTCGGCCACATAATCAATTTGAAGAAGTAAAAGGATGTTGGCTTGTTGGCGGCGGCACACATCCGGGTAGCGGGTTACCAACGATTCTCGAATCGGCGCGCATCACTTCAAGGGGTATCCAACAGAAATGAAAAAAAATATTGCAATTATTGGTGGCGGTATTGGGGGACTAACAGCAGCGTTGTTGTTATCTAATGATGGACATCATGTAACGTTGTTTGAAAAAAGCGATCGTCTTGGCGGTCGCTTAAAATTCGTTACAGAAAATGGTGATCGGATCGACGAGGGGCCAACAATTGTCCTACTCCCAAGCATGATCCAAGAGATCATCCAACGCGGCGGAATGAATCCTGAATCTTTACATTTTCATCGCTGTGATCCACTTTACACATTGCATTTTCCTGACGGTTCCAAACTAACCAAAATGGCCAATCCCCAAGAAATGGAAGACGAAATTGAACGTTTCGCAACGGGTGAAGGATTAGCATTTCGCCGTTATCTCAAGGATATGCGAGAACGATTTTCAATTGGAAAGCCATCTTTCCTTGACCGTCCCTTTCTGCGTTCTCGTGATTTTTGGACGGCAAGGAACGTGTTGGCTCTCTTAAAGTTAGGCGCATTCCGATCTGTTCATGCCGACGTGAAGAGATATTTTCGAGACCCTCGTCTAATGGATGCTTTCGCACTTCAAAGTCTTTATATAGGGGGAAATCCTTACTCGACACCATCGATTTATTCCTTAGTAGGTTTTTCCGAACATGAGCACGGTGTATGGTATCTTGAAGGCGGATACGGCGGGTTGGTGGAGCTGTTTGCCTCTGAACTTCAGCGGCGTTCCAATGTAAACATATGCTTGAATGCAGATGTCGGCGGAATTATCGTTTCAAATCAAAAAATAAGCGGGGTTCAGCTTTCAAAAGAAGTTCAACCATTCGATACCGTCGTTTTTAACGGGGAATTTCCTCACTTGTCATCTTTACTCGCATCAGACATGAATAAAAACGTGATTTCAGATCGCCGCTCCTTTTTCCAAGCTTCTTCTGGATGTGTTCTTCTTTATGCTGGATTGAATGGTACATACGACAACCGTCAGATGCATGAATTTTGGATGGGACAAAATTTAAATCAGCACATGGATGAAGTGTTCCGGACACGCAAGTTACCGCAAGATCCATCGATTTATACATTCAACCCATCTTTGCATGATTCAACTTTAACTCAAAACTCGGAAAATAGTGTGTTTTATGCATTAATACCCGTTCCATCAGGCAATAAAATAAATTGGACGGAGGAAGGTTCGCTTTTCGCTGATCGTATTTTATCTATCCTTGAAGATAGAGGATTTCCACGGCTTCGCTCCCGTATCCGTTGGTTAAAAATTCGAACCCCCGCAGATGCCCAGGCAGACGGACTGTTTCAAGGCGGAAGTTTCGGGCTTGCACCAACACTTCTTCAATCCGGTGTTTTCCGTCCACAAGTTAAACCATTCCGACACATTCACGGATTATATGCAGTAGGGGCGAGTGTCCATCCGGGCGGTGGCATTCCTATCGTCATGCAAGGGGCAAAAATCATGTTTGAAATGTTTCGTCATGATAATGATATACGAGAATAGATTCGCAACTTTTTAAAAGATAATATGCTCGTAATTTAGTTGCTGCACGAACGTATATTCTATATAATAGGATATATCGCTTTTTTACGAAGGAAGGCATTCGCAATTCATGAATCGTCTAACAGGCAAAGTGTCTACAATTGAAGCGCTTATACAAAGGATTCAATCTACCCCTGAACTGATGACAAACGTCACAGAATGGCGTGTCATACCTAGTAGATCGGCGCAATATGTTGACTTTCCTCATACGCTACGTAATGAAATTCGCCTTGTTCTCGAGGCTAAGGGTATTAAGCGTCTCTATACACATCAATCGTCGGCTTTCGATGCATCCGTTCAGGGGCATCACATTGTCACCGTCACACCAACAGCATCCGGAAAGACAATGACATACAATTTGCCCGTTATTCAGAAACTTTTGAACGATCCCGGTTCAAGAGCATTATACTTATTCCCAACGAAAGCATTAGCACAAGACCAAGTGGCAGAGTTGCAAGACATCACCAGCAAGATGGGTGTTGATCTAAAAACACATACGTACGATGGAGATACACCACCTACAGTTCGTCAAGTCATTCGCAATGCAGGACATATCGTTGTCACCAACCCTGACATGCTTCACGCAGCTATTCTCCCGCACCACACGAAATGGGTAAAATTATTCGAAAATTTAAAATTTATTGTGATCGATGAAATTCATTCGTACCGCGGCATCTTTGGTAGCCATGTAGCGAACGTGATTCGGCGACTAAAACGAATTTGTAACTTTTACGGATCGCAACCTCAATTTATTTGCGCATCTGCGACAATCGCAAATCCAAAAGAACATGCAGAAAAACTAATTGGCGAACAAGTGGAGCTCATTGACAACAATGGAGCACCTTCGGGTGAACGTCACTTTGTGTTGTACAATCCACCAGTTGTTAATCAACAACTAGGAATTCGAAAATCCAGCGTACTTGAGACCCAAAAACTTGCAGGATTGTTACTTAAACAAGGTTTTCAGACCATTGTGTTTGCCAGAAGTCGTGTGAGAGTTGAAATTTTATTAACATACTTGCAAGATTTGATAAAGAGTGAACTTGGTACTCATAAATCCATTCGTGGATATCGCGGGGGTTACTTACCTAAACAACGCCGTGAAATCGAAAATGGCTTGCGAGAGGGGATTATTCGCGGTGTCGTATCTACAAACGCGCTCGAACTTGGCATCGATATTGGACAATTGCAAGCTTGTGTTCTGAATGGTTTCCCTGGAAGCATCGCTAGCACTTGGCAACAATCTGGACGAGCGGGCAGAAGACATGAGACAGCGATTACGTTTCTTGTGGCAAGTAGCAACCCATTAGATCAGTATGTCATCCAAAATCCCGATTTTTTCTTCAGTCAAACGCCGGAGCAAGCGCGTATTCATCCTAATAATTTATTGGTTTTATTGGATCATCTGAAATGCGCGTCTTATGAATTGCCATTTGATGATAATGAACGTTTCGGGGATGAGAATGTTCTAGAATTGCTTGAGTTTCTAGTTGAGGAACGCGTGTTGCATCGGAATGAACGCCGCTTTTATTGGATGGAGCAGTATTTCCCGGCTAACAATGTATCCTTGCGCGCGGCCGCTCAAGAGAACGTTATCATTATTGACAAGTCCCAGGGGATTCGTGTTATTGGGGAAGTGGATCGCTTTAGTGCGTCAACTCTTGTTCATGAGGATGCAATCTATATTCATGAAGGTGTGCAATACCAGGTCGAGAAGTTTGACTACGAAGAAAAGAAAGCTTACGTAAAAAAAGTGGAAGTCGATTATTTTACAGATGCAAATTTGGCGGTGGACCTAAGAATACTTCATGTAGACCGCGAACATCAATGCAATGAGCATATCACCAACCTAGGTGAAGTTACAGTGCATGCTAGAGCGACAATATTTAAAAAAATTAAACTCCGCACCCATGAAAATATCGGGTCAGGACCGATTCATCTGCCTGAGCAACAATTGCATACAAGCGCTTATTGGATTACACTCAATAACGAACTGGGCGGTATGAAGACAGCGAATGACTTACAATATGCATTATTGGGTCTTTCTAATGTTCTCGTCCATATCGCGCCTTTGTTTCTTATGTGCGATCCATCTGATATCCGAGTTGTTACTCAAGTGAAATCACTTCAGACCAAGTTACCAACGATCTATTTTTATGATCGGTATCCAGGTGGAATTGGCCTGTGTGAACGATTATTTGAGATTCATACTTCACTCTTGCAGGAAGCACACAAGGTGATCTCGGGGTGTACCTGTTTAAGCGGTTGCCCTGCTTGTGTTGGACCAATTGAAGAGGTCGGTTTAACTGGGAAGATGCTTGCCTTGCAGATGGTAAATGAATGGGTGCCAGAAATATGAGTGGTGGATTGAAGGAACGACTTGGTAGATTCGTGACAACGAGAGACCGTTCGAATCAAGAAACAATTCAAGAAAATCATTCTCCAACAGTCGATAGAAATCTCATAGAAATAAATCGTTGGAGGCAGCTTGGCTTTGAGTATCAACAATGTGCTCATGGTAGTTGCCTAGTTCGGGATGTATCGTACCAAACGGAACATCAACATGGATTATACAAAATCATTGATTTTCTCGATGTAGGTTGTCATTTGTCACGTTTAGCCGCTACATCAGACGTTCTCAAACCTGAGAACATTTTATTTCTCGATACAGAAACAACTGGGCTTGGACAGGGAACCGGTAATGTTCCTTTCTTGATTGGAATCGGTTGGATTCAAGGGCATCAATTTAGAGTTCGCCAATATATGATTCGACACCCTGGCGAAGAATTTGCTATGCTTGGCATGCTTAAGTCTATGATTGACAACTTTACACACCTTGCCACCTTCAACGGGAAGTCATTCGATTGGCCTATTATTAAAAACCGGTACGTATTGAATCGAATTTCACCCCCTAGCGAACGAATACATCTCGACTTATTATTTCCATCTAGAAGCCTATGGCAAACAACATTGCCATCATGTCGTTTAGGAACACTGGAAGAAATAAAACTTGGCGTTATTCGAAATCATGATGTCCCTGGTTCGATGGCACCTGCATTATATTTTCGATATTTAACCGAAAGGGATGCTACTGTTTTAGAAGGTGTTTTCTGTCATAACGAGATGGATATTGTCACATTATTAACACTTGCAACATATCTCGGGAAATTGTTGAACGGACAAGTAAATACTCATCAACTGCCGCCCGATGAGCTGCTCCGTCTTGGATTGTGGTATGAGCGTCTAGGACTATATGATAATTCCACTATCGTATTCAAAGCGCTGAAGTCGAAAGTAACAAGACAATCAATCAATGTTTTGCATCAGACCGCTCTGTACTTTAAACGCCGTGGTGAGTTGATAGAAGCAATTAGGATATGGGAATCCATCACGAGTCACACTCAGAATATTCATTTTCCCCTTGCCGAAATATGTGTTGAGCTCGCGATCATTTATGAACACCGATTGAAAAATCCACATCTTGCGTTACAGTGGTCGAATGAAGCCTTGAAACACGCAGAATCATTCATGTCTCATTACCGTCGCGGACAAAACAATCGTCAACGTATCATGATCCATGAATTGTATCGCCGCAAAGCGAGACTAACAAAAAAAATCCAAAAAGATTAAACTAAGGAGAGAATATCGCATGATCCGTTTGCAAAAAATATCATATATTCGGGAAGAAAACCTTATTATTAAAGATTTAAGCTGGAATGTCCAAAAAGGAGAACATTGGGCTTTATTAGGGCGCAACGGATCGGGTAAAACAACACTGCTCGAAATGATTAATGGTTATACATTCCCATCCAGAGGATCTGTTGTGGTTTTTGGACATCTCTTCGGCCAAGTTGACTTAAGGGACGTTAGGAAACGGATTGGATACATTAGCCAATCCTTGTTTGAAAAATTGACGCCTGGAGATCCATTGTGGGAAGTTGTGGCTACGGGAGCGTATGCCAACCTCCGATTTTACGAAGAGATTCAACCTGCGGTGAAAGCTGATGCATTGGATCGACTAGACCAATTTGGATTGTCACACTTACAAGACCATCCGATTGGCACATTATCTCAAGGCGAACGAAAGAAAGCGTTACTTGCAAGAGCCTTAATGGGAAAACCCGATCTGGTCGTGCTTGATGAACCCTGTTCAGGACTTGATTTGTTTCAACGCGAAAAATTTCTACAGGTGATAGAAGGTATTGCCAAAGAAACAACCCTGATTTACGTAACGCATCATATGGAGGAGATACTTCCTGTAATATCACAAGTTGCGCTGCTGAAGGAAGGGAGTTTCATAGCGACCGGACCGAAACATCATGTGCTAACGAAATCAAACATTGAAGAAGCATATGGCATACCTGTTGAACTACAATGGGAAGGAGATCGACCATGGATTCGCGTGAAACAAACATATTAAAATCAACAACATCAAGTGTGTGGATCTGTACGGCAAATCGTGGGTATGGTAAATTCGCTGCAGAAGAATTGCGCCGCTTGTTTGAATCCGTTCGAATTGAATTTTTATCTCCAGGGGACGTTTTTCGAATCGATATACCACTTCCTAAAGAAACTGCTTTGAAACGAATTATGCATAATGAACCGATTTTTTTACGACATTTACAACCGGCAGACTATGCCGTTACAACAACAGGAGATTTAGAAAAACTCAGTGAGATGTTTCATAATTTATTGAAAGATGATTTTCAATCCTATCTTACTAAAGACACACGTGTGGCTGTGCAAATACGAGTGCAGGAAGCAATGCAAGGGGAGTTCCTTACACCAGCAAAACTAAAAAACAGAGTCGATGAATGGATTAATATTTATCCTCATACAACTCCCGTTGTTAAAGATATGGATGTTGTTATATCTGCCTATGTGTCTCAATTGAAAATCTACTGGGGAATTTCAAAACCATCGGAAAACTTATCATCTTGGTCTGGTGGAGCTATTCATTACCGCAAACTAGCAACAGATATTTCTCGTGCAAAATATAAATTAATGGAAGCCGAAGATGTTTTTTGTCTCAATCTCAGTCGTTTCCAGAATGCGCTTGATATCGGTGCCGCACCAGGCGGATGGTCATCTTTACTGTTAGAAAGGGGAGTTCAAGTTGTAGCGGTAGACCCTGCAGAGATGGATCGTTCGCTCATGCAACGCCAAGGTTTTCGCCATATACGCAAAAATGCGGCAGAACTAAAATTAAACAACGCAGAATTTGATCTGCTTGTCTGTGACATGAGTTGGAATCCTATGCAAATGGCGAACTTACTCATACATATTCTTCCGGCAATCCATCGTGGTGGAACAGTTATTACAACAATTAAACTGATTCACGGAAAACCTTTTGGCACACTTAAAACCGTGAAAAATATTTTTTCTTCCTCGTTGCGCTTAATAAAAGCAAAACAGCTCTTCCACAATAGGGAAGAGCTGACTTGTTATTGGATTAAGGCTGGCGAATAAGAGACAAAGCTTCTTCACGTTTCTTTTCTTGATCAGCATATACGCCGCGTGAGGCAATTGTCAAAGTTTTACTTCCTGGTTTGCGGATTCCGCGCATGTTCATACATAGGTGTTCTGCCTCAACGACTACAAGAACTCCTGATGTTTCCAATTCAGTGTGCAGTAGTTCTGCAACTTCATTCGTTAATCGCTCTTGAACTTGCGGACGTTTTGCTATAGCATCCACGAGCCTTGCGAGTTTCGACAATCCCGTTACAATACCTTTGCTTGGCAGATACGCAATGTGTGCTACCCCGAAGAAAGGCAATAGATGATGCTCACACATCGAATAAAACGGAATATCCTTCACCAAAACCAATTCATTGGTTTCAACCTCAAATTTCGCAGATAATACTTCTGATGGATTCGAACGTAAGCCCGAAAATACTTCTTGATACATTCTTGCCACGCGAGCCGGCGTATCTCGCAAACCGTCTCGACCCACATCTTCTCCAACAGCTTCCAATATCATGCGAACTGCTGTTTCAATTTTTGCAGTCTGCAATGGAAGAGCATCCTTATTTTTTTCATTGCGTGACTGTTGACCCTTTGATAATGAAATTGACATAAACACGCCTCCTAATTCGATTGAGTAATTCTTAACATTTCCTTTATGTCTTTAGTAACAATGACGTACTTCAGTTGTGTTATCTTTTCGAACTGCCATGCACCTGCTCCACCTAAATAAAACGAGATGTCGGTATATTTACGAGCCAATTCATCCAATTTTGACAGTACCTCCGGGTCTTGTTCAAAAGGAGTTGTGGTCGTGGCCGATATTACAACCTTCTTGGGCAATATTTGGGTTACTGCTCTTTCGATGGCCATCGGAGCAGGTGATGCTCCTAGAAACATTGTTTTCCAGCCCTTCAGTTTGGCTTCTAACAATATCATATGCAATGGAATTTCATGTTTTTCATGAGGCAAACAAGCGGCTAGCAAAATCGGAGCATGGTCAGGTTCTGGGAAAGTGCTTCGAATTTGAACCAGAAAGTCTCGAATCGTCATACTTGCAATATGTTCATGATGTTCTGACCATTCACCAGCCAACCATTTTTCCCCAATCGCATGGAGAAAAGGTTGCAACACTTCATGGATTAAGTGAGAAGTTCCATATTCATGAAATGCGTTCATCAACACGTGTAACATCTTTTTTTCATCGCATTGTTGTCCGCCCATGATTAACTCGTCTAAAATTGTTGATTCTGTATTGCTTTCCAATCGTTTAATGGGCAAGGATGTCATTAGATGTGATAAAGGTGCAGATTGTATTGCTGACTTGTCGCTTATGTCCTCATTTGCAATGGAAAGCAACGCATTTTTAACAGAATATCCTTGATCAACAAGTTTCTTCATTGCCAAAAGAAGACGGATATCATCATCACTATATATCCTGTAACCATTCTCCAGTCGTTTTGGCTTAATACAGTTGTAACGTTCCTCCCATTTGCGTATGACGAACGTCGACAGGCCGGTGATTTGTGAGATTTGTTTTATGCTGTACCAACCTTTCTGCATAGTTACCTCCATCCCCCGTCGAATTACAAAACTTTCACAGTCGTTATTGTATCATGAGTGTAGAATGTTTGACAACCGAATATTATACAAAGATTTGACAACGTTTATTATTATATTGTATATTTATTCCTAGGTAGGAAGGTGCCAGAAATAAGGTGCATACTGAATCACAAACACCTTTCATTAACTTTTAAGGAGGATGAAAGATGCGAACAGAGAGAAGATTGATACGGCTAAATGTTTTGAAGGATTTACACCGTGCATACAAAACCGATCGTTACAGAAGAAGAATCATCCCTATTAACGTTGAATTTGAAGATCCTGAAACTTTTTTTGCTTTAGAATATTTAGCTGACAAAAAGTTTGTATACTTCAAGCAAACCAACCCTGAATATTACATCGCAAAAATTACTCCATTAGGCAAATCGTATTTGGAATCCGAATTAGATGTAAGAGTGGGGTTTCAAGTGGCAACAGCCAAGTAATGATATATATTTTTACATTTTTTTCTTGACTGTCGAATCTTGTATATTTATACTCTGAATAAGCAGACATGCGTACGGTATGCCGTATGTGGGTTTGCTTATTTTTTATATGGAAGTAGGGATTCCATTGGGTGATTTAAATGAGCAAGGTTTGACTATTGGTGTTTCTGTTGGCGATAGATATCGCATTGCTAAATCAATTGGCGAAGGCGGAATGGGGCGAGTCTATCTAGCAGATGATGAGCGTTTACCGGGTCAACAATGGGCATTGAAGTGGATTCCTCATGATCAATTGATTCCAGATCAGTCCGAACGCGAAGCTCAAATTATGATTTCTTTACAACATCCGTGTTTACCCAAAATTGTAGACTACATTCAAATGCCAGAATATCTTGGGTGTTGCATCGTAATGGATTATCTTGAAGGTGATACGTTGTTCCAGGTATCACAAGCTACAGATCACCGTTTGCCATGGCTGGTAGCAGTTGAATATGCACTTCAATTGTGTGATTTATTAGATTATTTGCATACCATGGAAAGTCCTATCGTTTTTCGTGACATAAAACCATCGAATGTGATTGTAGGGAAAGACAACCGTCTTCGCTTGGTTGATTTTGGCATTGCTCGAATCTATAAGCAAGGGCAACAAACAGATACTGTCCACATTGGTTCAGTCGCTTTTGCACCCCCTGAACTGATCGCAAATCAACAAACAGATCACCGATCGGACCTCTATTCGCTTGGAAGTTTAATTTATTTTATACTCAGCGGCGGCAATCATTATAATTTCACAAAAAAAGCACTCAATCATTTCAACAACGAAGTGCCCTTAAGTCTTGTGAATTTGGTAGAATCTTTACTAGCACAAAACCCTGAGGACCGTTTGCAGAGTGT
Source organism: Paenibacillus sp. (assembly GCA_044353165.1). Classification (GTDB taxonomy): domain Bacteria; phylum Bacillota; class Bacilli; order Paenibacillales; family YIM-B00363; genus JBILCM01. The sequence goes on along the minus strand of JBILCM010000012.1, from coordinate 20,235 downwards.
CCAATCTTTGAAGAATGAATTGCAAATTCTACTCCCCAATGATCAAGAACCCAATGAAACCAAACAAACAGTAAATCAAAAAAAAATCATGCAATCAAAACAACGAATGATAATTACTGTATATGGACTTTTCCCGAAAGTGGGTGCAACCTTCATTGCGAATTGCTTAACAAAATTATTATCAGAGATGGAACAATCCGTGGTATATGTTGAGTTTCCTTGGCAAAATCCCGACGCTCAGCTGGCTATGAAAGGGGCCATGCTGTCCAGTCCCCAGGGGTGGATTGACGGCATGGGAATATGGCGACTTCAAACGGAACAACAATCTCAAACCTCATCATCATTTGATATAACCGATCTATATAAAATTTTATTCGAATTCAAGAATAACATTGTTATTATTGATATAAGTTCAAATGCAAACCCAGAGGCAATTACTTCTACACTAGGTATTTCAGATCTGATCCTTGCAGTAGCAGCACCGAATCCAGGAGAACTGCGGACAAATTCTACAATATCGAACTGGGAGCGTTTGAACAATTTAACTGAAAATAATCGTGTTCTGTGGATTGCAAACAGGATGCCCGAAACGATAGAAATGCGTGATTTTTATCGTCTTTTTGCAAAAAAACCTGCAGCATCCATTCCTGAGATCAATTATGATCTTGTTGTTGCGGCACGTTGGCAAGGTCGCTGTATCTCAGACGAGACTTTTGCAAAAACATTGCTACAGCAAAGACTGTCGCCTGTTTTGGATAAGGTGGCCCCTGAAAGATTGCCAAAACAAGGCTTTCGATTTTCTATTCGAAAATACATCCAAGAATGGCTTGCCAAAAAATAAAGTTTGAATTATAATCACACCTAATAAAACTAAATTTAAGGAAATGCGGAAGCACCGCTGACCAAATAATGGTCTGCGCGTGTTTTTTTTATTTTTCGGTGGGTTGAGGAGGTCTTACGTGCGAAAGCGAATCGTCTTATGTGATTCAGACCAAGATTATGCAGTTAGAGTTTCTAATTACGTTCATGAACAGAGATGGAGGAGGGAACTGCAATTAACAGTATGTACAAGCATTGAAAGTTTAATGGATTTACTCAAGCACAGTAATCCTGAATTGATTGTAATACATGAGTCGTTCCGGTTTCGCGAAGAGTTAGAACAAATTGTCCAACCAAAGGTCTGGTTGACTGAAGAAAAAATTCTTTCAAGATATTTGCAATCCAATGCATGCTCAAAATATGAGTATATGCCTCATTTAATTCGCACTTGGTTGAATAATTGTGATCCAACAAATAAACAAACATATGAATCTACGATTGCATCGGTAATTACGATTTGGTCACCTCATGGTGGTGTCGGTAAAACAACACTTGCTCTGAAATTGGCTGAGTTTTGGGCTAATAACAAAGAAAGAACTTTCTTGATTAGTTCGGAGGCAGTAGAGAACTCAATGAATTTTGAAAAACAGTCCATTATCCATAACGTGAGTGAGTGGTTATATGCATGGAAGTGCGGAAACCAAGTCCAACCTTCGATCATAGATATGCATAACGATAACCCGTACTTACACTGCTTAAGTTCAAAAATTTCCTTAAGAGAGTTTGTTGCCATGAAAAATAATGATGCAGATGAAATTCTTCAACATGCAAGGAATGCATTCGGTTGTAAATATGTCATTATGGACGCTGGTTCCGGCTGTAGTGAGTTTGCTGAAGCGGCTTTATTGCATTGTGATATTGTTGTTTTTATGGTCATTGATGACTCCGTTCGTATGTCGCACTTAAATCGATGGATGAACGATTTCCCTGAATGGAATATGAATGGGGAATTACATCAGAAGAGCTTGTTTGTATGTAACAAGAGTTTGCAACCATCAATGAAACACGGTTTATATTCCCTAGGAACCCCGCTACATCTTCCTTATGTTCCAGAATGGAAGAACAATCGCAATTTCTATGATCCATTGTATAGCCATCACTTGAAATTCGTCGCGGAGGCTTTGATGAATCGATGCAGTTAAATCATCTGCATGACACCCAAATAAAAACTCTACGTGAAGTTATTCGTGAGGAAATTGATTTTACAGAGCACATTTCAGATCAAGATTTCAGTGCGCTTATCGATGAAAAAATGGCCATAATAGCATCAGAAATGAGGTGGACTGCCCGTGAACGTCTACTGGTAAAGCAAAAATTAATTGACTATTTTCGAGGTTTTGACATCATCGATCCACTTCTGCGCGATCGTTCCATCACTGAAATTATGGTGAATGGACCGAACGATATATTTTTCGAGAAAGGAGGGCAAATCACACGCTATCCTTATGTTTTTGAAAGTAAGGAAAGACTTGAGGATTTGATACAGTTGATCGTCTCTAAGGTAAACCGATCCATTAATGATTCAAATCCAATCGTTGATGCTAGGTTACCTGACGGTTCCCGTGTTCACGCTGTTTTACCTCCGATCGCATTGAATGGACCTTCGTTGACGATAAGAAAATTTCCAGATCGACCTTATTCAATGGACGATTTAATCAGTAAAGGATCCATATCAAATGCGGCTGCTATATTTCTTCAATATGCTATTACAGCTAAATACAATTTGTTTATTAGCGGTGGAACAGGTTCGGGAAAAACTACAATGTTAAATGCACTTTCACAATATATCCCATTTGATGAAAGGGTGGTTACGATCGAAGATGCAGCAGAATTAAAAATCTACAACGTCCCTAATCTTGTTTCGCTTGAAACCCGAGTGGCAAACACAGAAGGGAAAGGTGAAATTACAATCCGACATTTAATTCGTGCCGCATTAAGAATGCGTCCCAACCGTATCATCGTAGGAGAAGTTCGGGGTGTAGAAGCAATTGATATGCTGCAAGCAATGAACACTGGACATGACGGTTCACTCTCTACAGGGCATGCAAACTCAGTGAAAGATATGCTCAGTCGTCTAGAAATGATGACGTCCCTTGAAACACAGTTGCCACTCGCAGTCATTCGAGAACAAATTGTTGCTGCCATTCAAATCGCCGTTCATGTTTCTCGCAATCAAAATTATCATCGCCACGTAACTGAAATCACCGAAATCGTCGGACTTCAGAATGGTGAATATGTCTTAAACCAACTTTTTGGATGGAATTTCGATCCAACAGAAAAGGAGGGCAACGGAACACTGCTACCTACAGGTAATCAGTTGATTCGTGATTGCAAATGGATAGAAACCAAATTGGGCAAGAAAGATCTCATACCCACTATAAAATGAGCAAATGGCGGGGAGGTCTCATAAAATTCAGCTATGTATCATTATGGTTTGGGATAGGTTGGTCCTTCTATGAACATCTTGCGGTGGCAGTTATGGTTTCACTTTTGGGATTTCGTTTTTCACTTCGTGCGCAATCAAATTATGAGTCTAAACGAAAAGAAGTCGTTGCTGCACAATTCGAGCAAATTCTTTATTCGATTACTGCCTCACTTCAATCAGGAAAATCAGTAGAGAATGCATTTAAATCAGCCATATTTGACCTGAAATTGATGTACGCGGATGGTAGTTCCCAACTTTTACGAGAGGTCGAAAGACTGAGCGGACAACTTGAGAATGGCTCATCCATTGAGTCTGCAGTAGACGAACTACAACAACGACTTCAAATTACGGAAATAACCATTTGGGCGAGTCTGTTTAGCACATGTAAACGAACAGGTGGAAATCTCGTGAGTGTGATGCGGTTTGCTTCAAATATGTTGATAGAAAAAATGAATTTAGAAAGGGAGTTGACCGTACTTCTTGCCGGAAAGCGATTCGAAGTCAGAATGATGACATATGTACCATTTGTGATGATTGCATTGCTTCGTTTAAGTTCTCCAGAATATATGGCGCCTTTATATGAAGGAACGGGACGTTTCGTGATGACAGGATGTCTATTGATCATGTTATTAGGTAAATGGTTGGCAGAGAACATCATGAGGTGGGAGTAATTGAATGGACAACAAAATTTCTGATATATTAATGGGATTAATAGTTAACATAAAAAAACTAATTTTTATTGGAATCCGAAACTTTCGGATTTTCAATTTCATAATTACCAATTTTCCTCAGATCCCAAGATACTGCAAACTCATCTATGGACCACAAAATTCAAACGAACATGACCCCTTCATGCAATGGACATTAAATTTATTGTTAATCGTAATTCTTAATATCACGCTATTGGGAACTGTTTGTTTGTTGATGCATGATGCGATTATGACACTAGTCAGTTCATTATTCATCTTAGCAATCCCACTGTTTATGTGGAGAGACTTGGTTTCGAAAGTAAAAAGAAGACAAGAACAAATATTATCCGAACTGCCTTCATTTATGCAAAAAGTGTCATTGTTGTTGAGTGCAGGTGAGACCGTTCAAAGGGCATGGATCAGATCAGGGGCAACGCCCCCCCATATGATGAACCATCCGTTATACAAGGAACTGGCGCGGACAAATGCACAATTGGATCAATTAGTTCCCTTTGGGAAGGCGTTAGAAGATTTGAATCGACGCTGTGGTGTGCATGAGATTAGTACAATGATCACGAACGTCTTAATGAACTATCGACGCGGCGGAGAAACATTCGCATTAGCTCTTCATGAGGCATCTCGAATTGTGATAGAACGAAAACGGACGATGATTCGTACGAATGCAGAAGAGGCAACGCAAAAATTAATTTTCCCGATGATTCTAATGCTTGGTGCCATCATGGTGATTGTTTCAGCTCCAGCAATCATCCTGATGAGCGGTTATTAAATACGAAAGTGAGGATTTATCCATGAATAAAATAAAACACAGTTTTCTTAAATTAATGAAAGATGAAGAGGGCGTAGGAACACTTGAAATGTTATTGATCATAGCAGTTATTTTAGTGGTAGCCGTTGCCTTCCGAAAATGGATTATGTTATGGATTAACGATTTATTTCAAAGCACAAACGAGAATGTTATGGATACGTTAAATGAGAACACCATTGAACTGCCATAACTTCTCAAAATACCGTGAAGAAAATGGAAGTTATACCATTGAAGCTGTGTTCATTGTTCCGCTTTTACTTTTAATTTGTATATTCATCATCCTGATTTCGGTCCACAATATGCAACAAGGTCTTGTTTATTTGTCGAGTGGCCAATCGGCTGATCGTGTTGCACAAACATGGACGAATAGTAACAGTCATCATACAACAGGGATGTTCACACCTTTCAAACAAGACCCCTTGTATTGGAGGTGGACTGAAGGACGGTCGGTTTGGGGATTGATAACATTGCGACCATCCACAAAAATCTCTGTTCAATTGCCTGATTCACTTATACCGACTGATTCTCTTACACACTATAAACTTTCGAAAGCCGCATGGGGTTGGCCTCGAAGTTATATAGGAAATAGCACTTATGTCAGCAATGGTTGGAGTTCATCGATTTCTGTACAAATAAATTCACCACTCACTCATCGATATATTAACGGAAAATCAACAGAAATCATCACAGAACCTGCCGAACTTATACGTAACGTTTCCATGCTGCTGCATTACACAGAGGATATAAGACGTTTATTCTCAGAAACTGAAATTGCCGAGATGCTAAAACCATGGTTTGAAGAGAGAGGAGGTTTTGTTGCCAAGCCAAAATCACCCGTGTTTCGTTATCATTCCGAAGCAGTGAAGTATTTACGTTCCATTGTCAAAGGTTCGGAGAAACGATTTTCAACACAATGGATTGGCGAATGGCGACTTATTGATGCTATGGATTACGATGGAGTTGCTCATCAAGCTTACATTGGGGCCAAGACATATAATTCTGAAATGCAACAACAACTTTTTAAAGATATCGATTTGCTTCGCCAAGGAAAAGTCAAAGGGGTTGTATGGCATTTTTTTAGACGAGTCGGAGAACCAAATGGAGAACCATCATCTTTATTGCTTCAAAAATTACATCAGTATGGCATTGTTTATATTGAACACGGTCATGAATGATTTCCGAAGGAGCTTTGGGATCATGTGTAAGATAAATAATGAACGAGGATCCGTTACAATCTATCTGCTAATTTCAACAGCTACCCTTCTCTTCTTTTGGCTGTTATTATATGAAATCTTACAGATTAAAATCACAAAAACAGAAGTTGAAATGCTCACACGTCAAGTGGCCCGATCCGTTCTTTCTCAATTTAAAAATGAATTGTTAGAGTATGGTTTGTTTGGAGCAACTTTGAGTGAAAATAGAACGGATTCAGTAGTACAAAACATCTCAAAAAGTCAATTCAACAAGCAGATGTCTAATTTATCCACAAAACAAAACATTCAACTTCAAGGTTTGTATCATCTTGGAGATCACCGCATATTTCATCGCCAAATTTTAGAACGTATGAAATATATCGCTGCGATTGAATTCACAAAGGAAGTCACACAGAAAATGGGGCGCAGTCGACTTCAATTTGCGCAAGCGAGTGAAGTGGTTAAACATTCAAAAAAGATTAATGATCTCAATCGAATGCGAAATACTCAGTGTGATCAGGCTTGGATGACCGCAAAAGACATCGCTGACCATATCATGCATAATGTTCCACAACACACCTTGCAATCTCGCTTCCAAGATTTTATAAGTCAGTTGAATGAAGCATATCAGACGAATATATCCCTTCAGAATGAATTGAATGAACCTCTCCAAACGATAAATTCTTCAATTTCGATTTATCCGGCGTCTTATTTTCAACTGTTCACATCAGAACTAGGTGCAATCGTTTCTATGTATGAATCATTAAGGACAATGCCTAAAGATCATCTGATTAAATTCGAACAACTGAAGCAACGAATGATGGCTCGCACGAACGAATGGCTTTCGAAGCGGCAAACGATAGAATACCAAAGAAAACGGGAATTTGAAGAGCAAATTTCCAAGCAAAATGATCAAAAACGTGCCGCGGAACAGGAATTAAGTAAACACAGGGACGGATTGAATGATGCATGTAATGAAACGGACATCGACGCATACTCGCAACTCGAGAACAAAGAAGGATATTTCCAAAAATACAAGATAATAAACAAACATACAACTGGAATGGGTTTGAAACAAAACTATGACTTGAAAGCAAATGAAACATTCATGTATGAGACAATTCAACAAGTTGATCAACTGATGAAAATCATCACTATACTGAGGGATGAGATCTATATAAATGAGTTTGCATTGACTCATTTTACATACCGAACACAAAATCATACAACCACTCCCGCGTCATTCAGCAACCATCGATTGCACAATCAAGAAGTGGAATATATTTTATATGGCTTCCCTAGTTGTCGCATGAATTTAAATGCGGCTCATACAGAAATGTTCGCGTTGCGTATTGGATTGCGAACATTGGAAAATATAGTTCAACAAAAAACATCTACCATCGCTGCAACGCCCCTGGTTTCCATGCTTAGTGCATTTACAGAGGCCATCCGAGAAGCTAATAACGACCTCAAGATTATGCTAAATGGTGGCTCAACGGATGTGCCCTTTTCGAATGGTTTGAAGATGAATTATAAGGATCATCTCCGCTTGTTTTATTTGTTACACAGCGATGAATCTACTACTCTATCCCGTATACAGTCTTTAATTGAATTGAATACTGGATTAGATTTGACAAAACATTGGTCAACCGTCAAAGCAAAAGCCTTCCCAACTATTCAATCTCGTTTTTTTTCTAGTATTCGTTATCCGATTGAAATGGTGATTTCTTATTAAGGAGATATTTATGAAAAACGAGAAAGGATCCATGGTCCTCGAATCAACTCTGGTATTGCCCCTGTTTATACTTTTTTTTACGTTACTCATTTGGATGTTTCATGTCGTGCGTTTAGAGACTATTTTGAAAGAAGCGGTTGATGAAACTGTAAAATTAGTGACAGCAAATGCATATCCTGCAAAATTGATCGTTGACAACGCAAACAACGCGCTTGGACGTCAAATCACGGAAAACAACATATTTCAATTTATACCGGAAGATGTTCTCGTGTTTTTGGAACAAATTTTATTAAGCAACAAAACAAAAGAAACAAACGGAGTAATGAACGATATTTGGGAAAATACCAATGTCCACGAACGTTGGATTGTTCCAATAATTATGTTGACTGTTGATAAGAACATGTCGAATAAACCTTTACTAAATAAGCAACGATTGAATGTAGTCGGTGTGCGTTTGCCTACTTTTAATAACGAAAACGAAAGTTACTTCGGTTTAGTTGTGGAATATCGATTACCATCTCCAGTTCCATTCTTACGCAAAGAAGTCGTTCTAAAAGTTGCCTCCATGGAACGATGTTGGGTTGGGGAGATGGGCGGAGGGAACTAATATGCTTCATTATTTTTTTTTCATCTTTATGATTGTTTCATTCTTGTGGGATCTGAAAACCCGCAAGTTGCCGAATCAGTTATGCTTTATCGGAGCGGTAACCGGAATATATTTGCAATTTATAATGCATGGGTTATATGAAATTATTTTTTTAATTTACCATATGTTTTTGGTCGCAGCCGTTTCGTTGGTGTTGTATGTAATGGGTGGCATAGGTGGAGGTGATTTGAAATGGTTTGTTGTAAGCAGTGTGTATCTATGTGCGTTTGATACGTTGAAACTTATGATGTGTTCAATTGTGATTGCAGCAATTTATGGATTGATATGGTTCTATATCACGAGAAACCTTAATCTTAAGTGGACTCGTTTGTTAGCATTCTTTCATTTGTTTCACAGTTCGAAATCATTCAGAAGAGCAGCTGTATCGGGCTCGTTGAAACAGAGCAAAATACGAATCCCTTTCATGACGGCTGTGTTGCCGGCGTGGCTGATCCTCTATTCTCAACCACAATTTTTCAATATTTGGAGGGGTATGTTATGAGTTGCTGGAATCAACTTGGAATAGAGCCGCAAATGATCGCCGAGTGCGGTACCGAAATGACATTGACCCCCAGGATTCAGGGGCAGTCCTTGACATCAAATATTATCCATACACATGTCCGTATGCTTGAAAATAATAACGTTGATGGAATTTTACCCATGCGGTTGGTGAGGGTAGATGACAAGACCGTTTTTCATTACCCAATTGCAGGTTTAAAACCATTGACTGAACTGCTGAAACAATCTAGATTAACTGATCGCCAATGGTACGGATTTATATTTGCTGTTAAACATATATTAGACTCCTGCAAGCATTATCTGTTATATAATGGACAGTTTTTATTTCATCCAGACTGGGTTTGGGTGAAAGATGACATTCAGAGCATCCAGTTAGCTTACGTTCCGCTCCGCACCTTTGCAACAAAGAATAATTTGTGGGAACAATGGGTATACTTCATTGATACATTACGCCAGTTTGGATTTCCCTATGAATTGTATGAGAAACTATTATCGTATGACGCGACTCCAAATACATTCGTCCATGAACTATGGATGGATTACCTAGAACAATATACGAATTATCTGAATGTTCCAGTTACCACGACAGATAATAACGAAAATCAATCTACAGAAATTCAATCGACCTTAAGCAACACGACTCATGCAAATCGGAAGATGAAACTCACCATTCAATCCATCTTACATTGGGCTGGACTGACAACATTATGCCAGAAAGAATCTCAAGTCCTGCCACCGTCGGGAGAAGCATTACAACAACTTGCTGAAAGAACACTCTTGTTATCAAAAACAACAAAAACAGCAATGCTTTCAAATGTTAGTCATCAATTACCAGATTCAGCTTATTTGGAAATAATGAAAGATGGTGAAGCAAATGTGCAGAAAATTACACTCACAAATTCAACTTTCCACATTGGTAGGGAGTCGGAAGCAATATTCCTTCAAATAACACATCCCGCTGTTTCTCGGAAACACTTAGCATTTGGAATTTCTGAAGGTCAATATTTTGTTATGGATCTTAACTCAACGAACGGAAGTTATTTGAATGAGCAATCCATGAGAAAACGGGAATTATACCCTCTTCATGATGGTGATCGCGTTCAAATACCGGGAATGAAGCTTCTATTTCATCACAAAGACACTTGCCAAGTTTCCTTCGATGAGGTAAATAGATATACTTGAGATATACTTGAGATATAATTTAACATAGCGCGGGGAGAAAATATTGACCAACTCGGTAGATATTAGCCACAGAATCGTCGCTTTAGGTTGTTTTGTGCCCAAATGTAATGTGATTACGTTCGAAAATCGCATGTTGACGAACACAGTTTGGTCTGCGTTATGGGATGATCCTTTACTTCAACCCATTCGAGATCTTGTTCACAATGAAAAATTACGTAGTGACATTGATCGTGATGTTGATCTTCTCGTTCGAGAGAAATTATTTGATTCTTTGCGTCAAGAACTTTATGATGCGTTGCATCCCAGATATAGTGTGCCCAACACACCTCTTGAGCATTGGGTGAAGGAACTGCTCTCCATAAGAAGTACTGGACCGCAAGGCAATCCGAACGTTCCAACATGGATATCTGATGATTTAGAGCAATGGCGCTCTCAGTTCACTCAATTGAGAATGTGCACTGAATATAAAATCACCTTTGCTGTAATGCAACCTAATGAATTAAATATTCCAGATTGGATCATCATACCGGGATTACAGCCCATGGACGGAATAAACCAATTTGTACCTGCATTTGAAGTGTGGCTGCAGTCGGATGAAGACCCTGTTATTGCTGGTCGCAAATTCCCACAAGCACATGAAAAATTGGCATCTGCACTATCAAAAGTTGGCATGCAGTTCACACCATTACAAAACTATGTATTCACGGACTTGGGGTGTGTTTTGAATAAACAAGAGGCATTCATCTTTATGGATTCCATTGCACCTGCAATGCAAAGACAAGGTTTCGAAATCATTTGGCCACAGTGGTGGCATTCGCCAGTTCCTTTCGAAGTTGTCACACATGTCCATGAACATACAAGCGTCATGAAAAATTGCATTGGCTTACAAGACATACTAAGTTTTCGCAAAGAACTTTATTTATTTCAATCGGTAGTTTCTGATGATGAGTTAAAATATTTTATTGATTCTAGTGATTCCATCGTCAAATACAATGGGCAATGGTTAAGAATTCAAAATAAAGATAGGGAAGAACTTCGAAGATTTTCCAAGAAAGACCACAAGGGGAAAATCACAGTAAGCGATGCACTGAAGCAAGTCATGACTGCGGAATTAAGCACTAACCCAGAATCAAGTATTTTTAAAACGCGTTGGTCTATGGATGGGCGCTTACTACATTGGATTCAACAAATCAAAATGTTACAATCCAAGACAAATGATGTTCAACTTCCCGGAACGTTTCAAGGGACACTGCGCGAATATCAGTTTCGTGGATTTTCATGGCTTGCTGATTGTTACTTACTTAGATTAGGCGCTTGCTTGGCTGATGACATGGGATTAGGTAAGACTGTTCAGTGGATTGCATTCGCTTGCCTTTGGAAACAAAATTACCGGCAAAATTCCACAATTCCAGCCTTGCTGATTTGTCCGACATCTGTACTAGGAAACTGGATTCGCGAGATGGAACGTTTTGGACCTGAATTGAGAGTTTATCTGCATTATGGACCTAACCGTTCGCAAGGCACTGCTTTCCAGGATGCCATAAAAAACTACGATATTGTCATTACTTCGTATGCAACTTCGCTTCGAGACCAACAAATGTTTAATGATTACGAATGGGAGATCACCACGCTTGACGAAGCGCAATATGTGAAAAATTCAAGCACCAAGCTAACTCAATTTATTAGAAATTTATCTTCACGGCATCGTATTGCCATGACAGGTACGCCTATTGAAAACCGGCTGAATGAATTGTGGTCGATCTTTGAGTTTCTTAATCCAGGTTATTTGGGTTCCGAACGTCAGTTTCAACGTGCGTTTACAGAACGTATCGAACGGCGATTAGACGACAAAACAACGTCTCATTTGAATCGCATGATCCAGCCGTTCATACTACGAAGAATGAAAACAGACCCCTCTGTAATTCAAGATTTGCCAGAAAAAATCGAACAGACAATCTATTGCGCTCCCACTTCATTGCAAGCAATGATGTATGAAGCAACATTACAATCGATGTTAAAGCAATTGGAACATGAGGTAGGGATAAAGCGAAGAGGGATCATCTTATCAGCAATTACGAAGTTAAAACAAATATGCAATGCACCTGAACATGCAATGCATCAAATTCGTATCCAAGAAGGTCAATCAGGAAAGTTGATCCGATTGAAGGAAATATTAAAGGAGTCACTGAACATAGGTGTGCGATGTATTGTCTTTACACAATATGCTGCGATGGCCTCCTTATTAAAAGAACATCTAACCGACATACTAAGCTGTGAAATCGGTTTGATGATCGGTCGAACACCGCGCAAGGAACGAGAGCAATTGGTGGACCAATTCCAAAACGCGTTAGATGGTCCCCCTATAGTTGTATTATCACTAAAGACAGGTGGATTTGGACTTAATTTAACACGTGCGACTCGATTGATACACTATGATCGATGGTGGAATCCAGCTGCAGAAAAACAAGCGACTGATCGTGCTTACCGAATTGGTCAAACACGAGTGGTCGAAGTCTATAAATTCATCACAATCGGCACATTGGAAGAATCGATCGATCGCCTTTTGGAGTCCAAAGATCGCTTGACATCTGAAGTCGTGGGTAACATTGATCGACGGCTAACAGAACTCGATACACAAGAATTAACAGCACTCTTATCACTGCGTCATGAACTCATCTTAGCGCAAGATGAGTAGGGAAGGGAGTACAGAACATTGTGCCTAAAAGATCCTTGGATATTGTTGCGGGATGTCTATCCAGTGATTTTGGAGATCAACGGACGATAAGAAACGGTAGACATGTTATTAAAACCCAATGGATGATACCCCTTTGGACTAATTCTGAATACATGCGAGTAGTTAAAATTCTTGCTTCGGACGTGATGTTGTTTGGAAGATGGATCAGTTGCTCGGCGAATGAAAATGATAGACAAAAACTTGGCGTGAACGAATCAGATTGGCAAAGTATGTGCAGTTGCAACGAAAATAATATTTGCCGGCATGCCTATTCTGTGCTGTATGAATTTCGTAATCTTGCCATGGAAGATCCGTGGATTTGGATGGAAATTCGCGGCTTTCATCGTCAAAACATGCAAGCGGATATTCGATTCACTCGGCAAACTCTTGCAAGGAAGAAAGAAGATCAAATTGCTTTACAACTTCAATACATAAAAACTAAAATTGAAAATCATTTTCAAGAAAACCATAACATGGAAAATAATGATTTATCTTTGCTAGATATGATGCCAGACCCTGCATTTTGGAATCGGGAGATCCCTTTTAAAGACTGGGTGCTTCCCATCTACAAAGCAGTTCAGAAAGGAGAACATGCGCATTCATGCCGAACAGATTAACGGAAAGCTGGGTTCGCAACTTCATCAATGCATCGAAACAACTCTCATTTCAAGATAAAATGGACACAATTCGAACAGAACCAAACCCCTACTATTTATTGGAGTGGTTGGTCATTGATGAGATGAAAGATGATCAATCAATATGGGAAGCCTTGGGGAGTGCACGAACACCTGGGATGGACAAAAATAAGACATTGTTCATTGAGGCATGTTTTCGGGATCAAATGTTGCCAGATTTATTCTTTTGTGCAACGCAATCATCACATCACCAGGCCGCAATCAGTATTGCATGCAATCACATCAAGGCACATTATGGGGAAGATATTTGGTTCAAAGGGGTAAGGAAATTAAACGAGCAACTGCAGGATAGTTCACAACGATATCAAATGTATCTGAGCATGTATCATTGCGAGTTAGACAAAATGAATGAACAATGTGCTGTTGAAATTCGCGCACTCCATAAAGAAGCTGAACAATATGCTGTTGGAGAGTTCGATCTTGCCGGGGAGAAAAGAAAGGTTCGAGCGTCATGGGAGCGGCGAAAAAACAATTTACCCAATCAGTTGTTACAGAAGATGTTTCCTAAGGACATCTGGCTTAATTACTTGGTAACATGCCAAATACCCAACGCTGAACAACGGCTTAATCATGTAATTTCATTAATTCAAGACTTTGCGACACATGTAACGGTGCAATGGAGTGAATTGTTGATTTGTAACGAAATGTCCGAATTGTTGAACCAATGGAAGCAGACCAAGGATAAACAATCCAATTGGGGAACGTGGTTTTCCTTAACGCTAAGTCATCACGAATTGTTACGCGGCTCTTGCATTACAGATGAATCCCAAAGAATGGGTCTACGTTGGCTTTGTTATATTATTGCTAATAATATTCATGCAGATGAAGAACACTGGTGGTTCGAGACCTCTTATCGGGCGAGAGGGTGGGAAGGTTTAATTTCTAATCCTGAATTCAGTGCACCCTTGTTACATCGATTTGTTTGGGCAGCGCTGAAGGATGAAGATCACAAAAAAAGAATCCGCGAAAAAATCATATTGCAACACTGGGAGATCTATGCTTCCAGATTTTATCAAAGTTCTGAGGATGATTTCGAGTCACTGTCTTGGATACTCATTCTTGAACCCGAGAATATTCAACAAAGGTTGCTTCGAGGTGAGAACAAAAGCTTCACACAGGATGAAGTCGTTCGTAAATTATGTCATCTTTACGCAGAAAGTTTACGAAGAGAGATCGAACCAAATCAATTTCTATCTTTATACTCCTATTTGGCTCTTCATGACAAAGAAACGTTGTACGCATTTTTGCATGGAATGAAAACACTCAATGAAGCTTTTTCCATAATGGTACTTCCCAGCTCCTTGTTATCACAATTATTCAGGGGAGAGGGAGTCCGTCAAGAAGCCGCAAGGAAACAATTGACGCAGCTGTTTTTCAATTATTTAGACGAACCATCATTTTACGAAAAAAAAGATGTTGTGCACTTGCAGAAATTGTCACAAATTTTAAGTTATGATAAAAGAATGACCGTAGTAGGTTGGTTAAAGCGCCACGAGAATGATTGGCGGGATACAGTTCAACTTGGCAAAGGAGAGCTATCGTTTACTCGCCTATTGCGCTTTCGCTGGATTGGAACAAACAATAATGTAGTTGAACAACATAGGACAATCAAGGAATGGTTACAACGTCACAGTGATTGGGTCCAATTTGAGAGGGATATGCCTCTCCTAGATGAAGAACGAATTGTTTATCGCATCATTAAACCGGGTGCCATTGATGCCGAAACAGGAGAACTAATTGCAAGGGTTACTGTTCGAGCCGAGTATAAAAATCAATCGGAAGTCACACGCGTATTAGATGATTTGAAATTACTCTGAAGGTTTGGAGGGGACTGTATGAATACATATTTTGTTGGCGTTGATTTTGGAACAACAAACAGTTCCGTAGCTGTTTTAGATCCGATGACACATCGTATTGAGATGAGAGAGCTTGATATTGGCGAAAATCCTTTTTTATTGCGCACCATACTAACGAAGGGTGTTAACGGTGATTGGTTGATTGGCAATCAGGCTGCGGCCATAGGAAAATTACGGGCACGATCAGTCCTCTCCCTAAAAACGGAACTGCGCCGCTCCATTGACTTTTGTCTTCACGTTGATGGAGAACCCGTCCCGTTAATCGATTGCATTGGGCACTTCCTTCGAGAACTGCTGCTTAGAGCAGGGATTGACAAGACATCGGATATTGAACGTCTTGCCTTAAGTGTGCCAGTAAACTATGATGACCAGCAAAAACAAGTGATGGAACAAGCTGCTGTACAGATTGGCGTTGAATCCAGTCGAATTTGGTTTCTTGATGAGCCTGTATCTGTCCTTTGGGATTGCAGGACAACACCCGCAAGGTATGTGCTCGTTTTTGATTTTGGCGGGGGTACACTTGACATGGCTATAATGGACAAAGAAGCATCAGAGAAGCATCGTCAGGCCATTGTCCATCATCCTTATTTTGACCGTGAGGAGAATGAAAGCAACCGTTACCATGGAAAAGTGATTTGTAAATATGGATTAGACCTCGGTGGCGATGACCTCGATGATTGTATCGTCAAATGTTTTGTTGAAATTGGGAAATTACAGCAAAACCCCACCTGTGAATCTATTGCGCTTGAACTATTTGAGGATCCCGAACGACTGAATAAACTAAAAAATCATCCCAAATACACATTTTATCAGCAACTCAAGGTCATTGCAGAATCGGTGAAACGAAAGTTGTCATCGCATGACCATGTAACAGTTGACATACCACCGCTAATTCCAGGGATAGATGAAGGCATTAGACAGGCTTTGATCACTTCTGAACAATTCTTCTTGGCGACAGAAAAGCCACGCGCACTTCTGATGGAAGGTCTGCAGACCATGATTGAACGTTTTCAAGAGGCTACAAACTTGAATCGCCGAGAAATCGGAGCTGTCTTACTTTCAGGTGGAAGCAGCCTGGTTCCGTTCGTACCTGATTTGCTGGAAGAACTATTTCCGAATGCAAGAATCGTATGGGATCTTGAACATCTTCAAACGAGAATATCTCGCGGTAATGCAAGATATACGCGAAGTGATGATGAATGGCTAATCGGTGATCTCGTGAACATGGCCGTTGGAATTTACAATCATGCAGGGAAAGAAACGATTGAAGTTATACATCCAAACGATTTGTATCCCATTCGTAAAACAAAGCGGGTCGCAACAACAAAGCCGAACCAAACGAAAATTGAAATTACACCGATGGTAAAAACTCAAAATAGTGATCGATATGAGCCGTTAAAAAAATATGGGAAAACAGTGATATGGCGAATGCAAATCAGACCACATCCCAATACACACGATGTTAGCCGATTTACAGTAACGTATGCCATTGATAAGTCGCAACGCTTAAGAGTTAGCGCTTATGATAACCTATTTAAATCCGAAGTAGGGATGGAAGAAGTTGAGTTGAATGGGAATACATGAAGTTAAACATGAAGAATTGGTGGCGATACTTTCAAACAACGAAGATCGTTGTGCCATATACATATACACACCATGGTGCGGTACTTGCAGGTATGGAGAAAAAATGTTAAATGTCGTTATTTCGATTGTGCCGAATTTGAAATTGTTTAAAAGTAATATAAATTATTTGCCATTGGTAGCAAATTCATGGAAGATTGAAAGTGTTCCTTGTCTAGTCTTCCTCGAAGCGGGTCACCTGACTGACAAAATTTACACAATGCACTCTGTAGAGTTTCTACTGGCTAAAGTGCGCCAAATGATGCTAAGATAGCAAGGGGGAATCGTAATGAAAGTTGGAGATTACGTCATCGCATCATACAAAAGCGGTGACTATGTTGGCGAATTACTCACGTTGAATCATCCAAAATCAAAAGTTCGGGTTGTTGCTGTGCTGAAGCATCCCATGCAAGGTGATTTACATCATCCTCAACAAATAGATGTTGCAATGTTTCATCAGCGTCGTGCGTTATCTTACCGTGAAGTAGCGAATATCCCCGTATCGGATATTGTAATTTATGAACAAAGTGCCGTTCCAGAATACAACACCTCACTCCACAACGCTTTG
This sequence comes from Paenibacillus sp., assembly GCA_044353165.1. Taxonomy (GTDB): domain Bacteria; phylum Bacillota; class Bacilli; order Paenibacillales; family YIM-B00363; genus JBILCM01. Next base: position 2,668 of record JBILCM010000012.1, on the reverse strand, counting down.
AATACAGAAATTGAAGCAATGCAAAAACTCAACACGCCATTCGGAAACAAAGCTGTTGAGGAATTATTGCGGTTGAAACAAGAATATTGGACAAGCGGTACCAAAATATGAGACGATACGTAGCGGAATAAATAAAAGGGGATGGGCAAATGTTTGGAAATCAAGATTCAACTTTGAACAATCAACAGAAAGTGGCTGCAGGAAGTAAATGGGTTACAATTGTGCCTTGGGTGTTGTTCGTGATAACAGCGATCGCATTTGCAACTTACTTTATTGTTCAAGTCAACGGACTTGGTGTGAGTGCCGGGAACGTAGGGAATGAGGCTGTAGCCAAAATTGACGACGAGACGATAACGGCTAATGACGTATATCAGTTGATGTTATCCCAAGTTGGCAGTCAAGCTGTCGAAGCATTGATTACAGAGCGTCTGATTCAGCGTGAAGCAAGTTCGGAGAACATCAAAGCAACGGAAGAAGACTTGGATGCAGAGATTGAAAAAATCAAAGCAAACTTCGGATCAGAAGATGAGTTTACTCAGCAACTTGAGGCATCCGGATTAACAATGGAAAATTTAAGAAAGCAATTAAGCAGCAAGGTTCTTCTAGACAAACTCATCGCTCCGAAAATCAATATTACCGATGAGGACATGAAAACATACTACGACCAGAATAAGGAAAGCTTTAATACACCAGAAGAAGTGAAAGCGTCGCACATTTTAGTAGAAACAAAACAAGAAGCGGATGAAATTTTAGCCCTATTAAAATCAGGTTCAGATTTTGCAACACTAGCTAAAGAGCGTTCTAAAGATGGAAGCGCCGCTCAAGGAGGCGACCTCGGATATTTTGGTCGCGGACAGATGGTTGCACCATTCGAAGAAGCGGCATTCACTCTTAATGTTGGTGAGATTAGCAAAGTAGTGGAATCCGAATTTGGATTCCACGTCATTAAAGTGACCGATAAGAAAGCAGCAACCACCGCATCTTTCAATGATAAAAAAGAAGATATCCGCAAAACATTAACAGAACAAAAGCAAGGCGAGTTATCGCAGACTTTCATCGAAGAATTACGAACAGCAGCCAAAATTGAAAACTATTTTAAGAAAGAAACTGAAACTGAAACAAAAAACCCATAATAAACAATTTTATTAGAAACTGATGATACAGTACAAGTTACTGTAATGTCAGTTTCTTTTTTTTGCACACATTTTATTTTGCAGTTTACGTTATGTTTGTGTAATATATTTATTAAAATAAATATTTTATGTTATTTACAATAACATCATTTGTGAGTATCTTATTGATATGTAACAATTATAAAGAGGGGTTGGTCTTAATGTATATGCCTAATGTTGATGCGAAATTAACCCCTTCGTTATTTTATGACGAAATGTTCCATAAGAACGGGGAAGTTCGATCTCATTACCGACAAATATCCGAAAAACTAGAACGAATGTCCGAAGCAACATTATCTAAACGACAAATAGCAATGAATCAACGAATGATGGAGGAAGGAATCACTTACACCCTGTATCATGAAAATCAACATAATCCGCTTGAACGAACAATTCCTTTTGATCTGGTGCCAAGGATTATAACACAAGAAGAGTGGACGGAACTTGAACGAGGCCTAATCCAAAGAACAAAAGCGTTAAACATGTTCCTTAAAGATATATACCACAATCAGGAAATCATTCGCGATCAATTGGTTCCAAGGAAAGACATTGTGACCAATCGTTATTTCAGACCCGAGATGATGCGCCTTAAAATACCGAATGACACCTATATCACATGTGCTGGCATCGACCTCATTCGCGATGAACTTGGCAAATATTACGTTCTTGAAGATAATTTGAGATCACCATCTGGTTATTCTTACGTCTACAAATCTCGTTCGATCATGCGGCGGCTGTTTCATGACTTGTTTACTTCTTTCAGCGTAGCCGATGTAGAGCAAAGTCTAGACCCATTTCTTGCCACTTTGCAAAGCATTGCTCCCACCTCGCAATCACATCCCACGGTCGGTCTGCTTACACCGGGGAGTTATAATTCAGCATATTTTGAGCACACATACCTGGCCCAACAGATGGGAATTGAACTTGTCGAAGGGCGCGACTTGATTTGTATGGATCACAAAATCTTTATGCGAACGCGATCCGGATTAAGGAAAGTTGATGTTTTGTATCGAAGAATTGATGATGATTTTCTTGATCCCCTGGCCTTCAGAGCAGATACAATGTTAGGCGTTGCTGGCCTAATGAACGCATATCGAGCCGGACATATTTCGATCGCGAATGCTCCAGGAACGGGGGTCGCGGACGACAAAGCCATCTACACATATGTACCAACGATGATCAAATATTATTTGAACGAGGATCCGATTTTGCCTAACGTTCCCACATACGTGTTGAACAACCCTGATGAGCTGGAATTTGTATTGAAAAGACTCGATACGATGGTTGTGAAGGAAACATCTTTGTCAGGAGGATATGGGATGCTTATAGGACCCTCTGCAACAGAAGAAGAACTATCAATTTTCGCTGGAAAAATCAAGTCAAACCCTGGAAATTATATTGCACAACCAACAATCAAATTGTCGACTGCGCCTATTTATCATGAAGGTCGATATGTGCCAAGACACATTGATCTGCGTGCTTTCATATTCTCAGGT
>JBILCM010000042.1:0-17630 GCA_044353165.1 Paenibacillus sp. | reverse complement strand
ACTGAATGAAGCAAGCGCCGGGAAATCCACGACGATTGAAGTGAAGACGGACACAGACGCCATTGTGAATTCGATCAAGACGTTCATTAAAGATTACAACGAACTCAACACCTTGCTCTCGAATAAACTGGGTGAACAGAAATTCCGTGATTTTCTCCCGTTGACGGAGGAACAGAAAGAAAATATGAGTGATAAAGAGGTTGAACTGTGGGAAGGGAAAGCCAAGAGCGGCTTACTCCGGAATGACTCGATTCTCGAGCGAACCTACAATCGACTTCGCACAACACTATCATCCTACGTGGATAATGGATTTAACATCAACAGTCTCAGTGACCTCGGCATTACCACCGGGTTCTATCAAGAACGAGGGAAGCTGAACTTGGCCGACGAAGGTAAACTGAGAGCAGCCATCGAGAATAACGTGGAAGCCGTGTACAGTGTGTTCGCTTCATCAAGCGATCCGGATGGTTCAGGCAACGGCTTGGGTGTCGTCACAAGAATGTATAACGAATTAAAAAACACCTTATCAGACATTGCCGATAAAGCAGGCACATCCACATTCGCAGATTTGCCAGGGTTCAATTCCAATGCGCGGTTATCCCGCAGAATCGGTGATATCGATAAACAAATCGACACCATGAACGAGCGACTCAAGGATATGGAAGATCGGTATTACAAGCAATTCACAGCGATGGAGCAAGCCATTCAACGATTCAACGCACAATCCTCATACTTAATGGGACAATTCGGCGCAGGTGGATAAAAAATAAAACTTTAGGGGTGTAGACCATGTTTCAAAATCATCAGAACAATTATCTTCGTACGACGGTGCAGACTGCTTCACCAGCACAACTGTTAATTATGTTGTACGATGGAGCGATCCGCAATTCTCGCATGGCCATCGAGGCGATCGACTTGCGCAAACCGGCCGATGCGAATCGCCATTTGATCAAGACGCAAGATATTATCAGTGAGTTCATCATCACAATCGATCATAAATCATCTTTCTCAAGTTATCTCTTGCAATTGTACGATTATTTATTGTTCCGACTGCGGGAAGCGAATGTAAGGAAAGATAAATCCATTGTTCAGGAAGTACTAGATTTCTTGGTTGAAATGAAAGAAATGTGGATAGAAGCGTCCCGAAGTCTCGTGAAAGTCGGAGTGAATTCCAAGCATGCATGATGCGTTGCATGAACTGCAGAATGTGACAGAGCAGTGCGTGGCAACGTTGGACACGATGGACTATGACGCGATTCAACGATTTCTGCTGGCGCGTGAACAGTTGATAGCTAAAATTAGACAACTGACGTGGACGGCAGAAGAGATGGCTACTGCCAAACCTTTGATTGCACAAGTATTAAGCCATGACACAGCGATCTTGCAGCGTATGCGTGCGGTGCAGAGTCAAGCGGGGTTGGAGTTAGGGAAAATGAATATCGCCAAGAAGCAACGTCAATCGTACGATCAGGTGTTCCAACAAACGGACGTCAACTTTTTTGACCAACGCAAGTAATTCATAGAACATATCCACAAAACGAGAATCATTTTAGCCTATAAACCTCGACATAAATACTAACAATCCTGTTGATAATGTGTGCAACTTTGTGAATAACTAATGAAAACAAGCTTTCATTAACGAATTGTAAATGAAAATCCTGTGGACAACATTGTTCACGGATTTTTCTCTTGACAAATGAATGAAAATCAGATTGACACAATTTAGGAAGAGATAGTATAATATGAGAGCGATCATGTTTCGCGTAATTGAATTAAGAAGGGAATGTATTTGAATGCAAGGTAAAGTGAAATGGTTTAATGCTGAGAAAGGCTACGGTTTCATCGAAACAGAACAAGGCGGAGATGTATTTGTTCACTTCTCAGCGATCCAGCAAGACGGCTTCAAAACTCTAGAAGAAGGCCAATCGGTATCCTTCGACATCGTTGAAGGTGCACGTGGTCCGCAAGCAGCTAACGTAGTCAAGCTTTAATCATCACGGTGCATAGACACCCAACAATAGATGGTGCTAAAGCAATGAAACGAGTAGCAAACGACACACCTCGGTCCACACCGAGGTGTTTTTTTGTCTTGAAATTGTAAGCGTTAATTTGTCAGAATATTTTGAAATCAGAATGTCTCTATGTTAGAATGAATATAGCTTAACCCAAAGGAGGTTTTTCAACATGAAGTTTCACATCCGTGGAAAGAACGTTGAAGTAACGAATGCTTTGCGGGAATATGCCGCGAAGAAAATCGGCCGTCTGGAGAAATATTTTGAAACTCTTCCCTCCTCTGAAGTCAGCATTACGTTAAGTGTACTGAAAAACAGACATACCGTTGAAGTGACGATCCCCATCAATGGCGTGACTTTGCGAGCCGAAGAAAAATCCGAGGACATGTATGCTTCCATTGATCTGGTGACTGAGAAGCTTGAACGGCAAATCCGTAAGCACAAGACGCGGATCAACCGCAGAACGAAGCAAGAAGGCACGCCGCGAGCTGTGTTTAAAGATACTTACGGGCAGACAGCCCACGTCGTGTTATACGAAGATGAGGACGCCTTCGAGGTGGTGAGGACGAAGCGATTCACATTAAAACCGATGGATATGGAAGAAGCCATTCTGCAGATGAATTTGCTCGGACATAGTTTCTACGTGTTCTCAAATTCCGATACGTCCTATGTGAATGTGGTGTACAAACGCGATGATGGGAAGTACGGATTGATCGAACCCGCTGTCTCTTAAATCCAATACCAGAACCTGCAGGGCATAGACCTCCTGCAGGTTTTTTCATGATTTGATACACATTTTGAACGTAGATCGAGGACAAGCGGGTCATTTGCGACGGGGAAAGTCTACTGTTACAATGAGAAAGATAAGTTTAACCTGGAAAGGGGAGCACACCGTGCTTGGCCTAATCAAGAAAATTTTTGGTGATTTGAACGAACGTGAAATTAAGAAATTGCAGACGAAAGTTGATATGATAAACGCGCTTGAACCGAAGATGGAAGCGCTCAGCGATGATCAGCTGTGCGGCAAAACAGATGAATTCATAAGACGTCTCAGTGAAGGCGAAACACTGGACCAGCTTCTGCCTGAAGCATTCGCGGTCGTCCGAGAAACTTCGAAGCGCACGCTAAACAAGCGGCATTATGATGTGCAGCTCATAGGCGGCATGGTTCTGCACGAAGGGAAAGTCGCAGAAATGCGCACAGGGGAAGGGAAAACCTTGGTCGGTTCACTCACCGTGTATCTCAATGCGCTGGCGAAGAAGGGCGTACACGTGGTTACCGTCAATGAATATTTGGCGCAACGCGATGCCGATGAAATGGGCAAAATTTATACATTCCTCGGGTTAACGGTTTCTGTCAATTTATCAGGAATGTCCCATGCACAGAAACAAGAAGCGTATATGTGCGATATCACTTACGGGACGAACAATGAGTTTGGTTTTGATTATTTGCGCGATAACATGGTGCTGTACAAAGAGCAGATTGTGCAGCGTCCATTGCAATATGCCTTGATTGACGAAGTGGATTCTATCCTCATTGATGAAGCACGCACACCGCTCATTATTTCTGGACAAGCGGCGAAGTCTACAGATTTGTATTACACGGCGGATCGTTTTGTGAAGAAGTTGATTCCCGATGAAGATTATACGGTGGATATTAAGGTCAAGTCGGTTGCGCTGACTGAAGCAGGTGTGGCGAAGGCGGAGCGGGCCTTCGGCATTGATAATTTATTCGAACATACGAATGTAATCGTTAATCACCATATTACCCAGGCGCTGAAGGCGAACGTGATTATGCGTGCGGATGTTGATTATGTTGTACAAGAGGAACAAGTGGTCATCGTCGATGAATTTACGGGACGATTAATGACAGGGCGGCGCTATAGCGATGGTCTGCACCAGGCGATTGAGGCCAAAGAAGGCCTTGAGGTGCAGAACGAGAGCATGACACTTGCGACCATTACGCTACAGAACTATTTTCGCATGTATCGCAAGTTAGCAGGGATGACCGGTACGGCCAAGACGGAAGAAGAAGAATTAAAGAAAATTTACGGACTGGATGTAGTCGTTGTGCCTACGAATCGGCCTATGGTTCGCGAGGACAAGCCAGACGTCGTATACAAGAGCGTTGCGAGTAAATATCGGATGGTTGTCGAAGAAATTGTGGAGAAGCACAAGCGGGGTCAACCGGTACTCGTCGGGACCACATCCATCGAAAGCTCGGAACACTTGTCGCAACAATTGAAGCGCAAGGGGATCACGCATAAAGTCTTGAATGCCAAATATCATGCCGAAGAAGCGGAGATTGTGGCCAATGCGGGTCAGCCGGGCGCTGTGACGATTGCGACCAATATGGCCGGCCGCGGTACCGATATCGTACTCGGGGAAGGTGTCCCCGATGTTGGAGGATTGCACATTATCGGCACGGAACGACACGAAAGTCGGCGCATTGATAACCAGTTGCGCGGCCGTTCGGGACGTCAAGGCGACCCGGGTTCAACGCAATTTTATTTGTCCATGCAAGATGAGTTGATGCGGCGCTTTGGTGCAGACAACATTATGGGGATGATGGAGAGGCTCGGATTCGAGGAAGACCAACCGATCGAGAGCAAGCTGATCACGCGTTCGGTAGAAGCAGCTCAGAAGCGAGTGGAAGGCAACAATTTTGACATTCGGAAAGTTGTGTTGCAGTACGATGATGTGATGAATCAGCAACGTGAAATTATTTATAAGCAGCGTCGTGAAATTCTGCATTCTGAGAATATTCGCGACATCGTGTTAGGGATGATCGATGGGGTCGTTGAGCGGATTGTGGCGGCTCATTGTCCACCCGAGGAAGTGCCGGAAGATTGGGACTTGCAGGCGATTGTGGAGTATAGCCATGTGACGTTCCTTAAAGAAGGTATGATCTCTGTCGATGCGTTGGAGCGTAAGGAAAGCGACGAAATTATCGCGTATTTGAAGGAAGTAATGCGCAAATTCTACGAAGAGCGAGAGGCGCAGATGCCTCCGGAGTTCATTCGCGAGTTTGAGAAAGTCATTGTATTGCGTGCGGTCGACAGCAAGTGGATGGATCATATCGATGCGATGGACCAGCTGCGGCAAGGTATTCATCTGCGTGCATATGGCGGTACCGATCCGTTGCGTGAATATCAGTTCGAAGGGTTCGCCATGTTCGAAGAAATGATTCAAACGATTCAAGAAGAAGTGGCGAAATACGTAACGAAAGCGCAAGTCGAATCGAACTTGAAGCGGCAGGAAGTGGCCACAGGCCAAGTTGTGAATGCTAAGGAAGAGAAAGAGAAAGTGAAGAAGCCTGTGCGCAACGAGAAACAAGTAGGGCGTAATGAACCGTGCCCATGCGGAAGCGGCAAGAAGTTTAAGCATTGCCATGGTGCCTGATCCTTGAGCAATACTGGACAAGCGTTGTTTGTACGGCCGTACTACCGATTTTTAACGGATATTAAGGGAGCGAGATGGAATGATAGAACCGGAACTGCGCCATCTTCTGCGTGAAGCGGCACAAAAACTCGAAGCGCTTAGGGGGTCACTTTGACTTAGATCTGAAGCTAGAACAGATCGCAGATTATGAAGTCAAGATGGCGGCGCCTGATTTCTGGGATGACAATGTGAAGGCACAACGCACCATCGCTGATTTGAACGCGATTCGCAGCGTTGTGGACAAAGTTGTAAAGTTACAGAGTGATTGTGATGACTTGGTGATGATGCAGGAATTGATCCAAGAAGAGAATGACGACAGTCTCGTTGGGGATTGGAGCGAGAGCGTCGAACAGTTTTCGGAGCAGATCAATGCTTTTGAATTAACTTTATTGCTCAACTCTCCCTATGATCAATTGAATGCGATCCTCGAGCTGCATCCAGGTGCGGGGGGCACAGAATCGCAAGACTGGGCGCAGATGTTGTATCGCATGTATACCCGTTGGGCGGAAGGCCGCGGCTTCAAGGTTCAAGTGTTGGATTTCTTGCCTGGCGATGAAGCGGGCATCAAGAGTGTGACCGTGTTAGTTCAAGGGTACAACGCTTATGGGTACTTGAAGGCGGAGAAGGGCGTCCATCGGCTCGTGCGGATCTCTCCATTCGATGCCTCAGGCCGCCGCCATACGTCCTTCGTCTCATGCGACGTCGTCCCTGAAATTGATGAAGATACGAGCGACATCGAAATTCGCCCGGAAGATTTGAAGGTCGATACGTATCGCTCCAGCGGTGCCGGCGGTCAGCATATTAACAAGACGGATTCAGCCGTCCGGCTCACGCACATACCTACAGGGATCGTCGTGGCTTGCCAATCCGAACGTTCGCAAATCCAAAACCGCGATAATGCGATGAACATGTTGCGCTCCAAGTTGTTCGAACGGCGACTGGAGGAACAACAGAAAGAAATCGCAGCCATTCGCGGGGAGCAATCGGACATCGCCTGGGGTAGCCAAATTCGATCCTACGTATTTCATCCCTACAGCATGGTGAAAGATCACCGCACAGGTCAAGAAACTGGCAACACCGGTGCCGTGATGGACGGCGCGTTGGATGACTTCATCAACGCATACTTGCGCCACCAAATTCAGCGCAACGAATAGTTGCCAGTTGCCGCACAAACCACCAACGTGTCGTGTGAGGAGCGCAACTGTGGCGCTGCAACATTGTGTCATGGCACAGTTGCCTCGTGGTACTGTTGCGCTGTAGTGCCATCGCACATGCACACGGAGCACCATAGCACAAACATACGATTCGGTATGTATTCCTGAAGGGTAGAGTAACCACCCTTCCCAGCCATGTTAACCATTCTTCTCAACCACCATGAGAAGGATGGTTTTTTTGTTTGGGTATTGCATGGCGCTTCGTATAAATGATCAAAAAATGAACAGGCGCGTGGTTGAATTCGCGGGACACACGAGTTGCGACGGTCATGCGACGGACGTATGTTCAAAAAATGAACATGTGCGTGGTGAAGTTGGTGCGTATGATCAAAAATTGAACATGCGCGTGGTGAAGTTGGTGCGTATGTTCAAAAAATGATCATGTGCGCGAGGTGGTCGGTGCGTATGATCAATAAATGAACATGTGCGCGAGGTGAAGTTGGTGCGTATGATCAAAAAATGAACATTCGCGTATCGCAGTCGGTGCGTATGTTCAAAAAATGAACATTCGGGGATGATAGTGGGAGGGTAGGTGTCGAAACGGGTACGACTCAGGGAGACATGATGCGAAACATGATGCGAAACATGATGCGAAACATGATGCATAAACATACACGAGGATTCCATAACCTCAAGAAGAAGCTGGGGCGGCTCCCTATGCAGTGGAGGCCTCCAATGCAGGAGAAACCTCCAATGCTGGGGGAGCCTCCTATGCAGGGGCAGTCTCCGATGCTGAGAGAACCCCTGATGCATGGGGAACCGGCAATGCGCAGGGGGCGTTCGCGTCATTGGGCACGCTTGCAACAGTTTGGGGCTGACCCAATGGGGAGCAGACTGAAGGAATATGCATACCTCATCATCGGTTGCTTTATTGTGGCCATCAGCTTTAACGTGCTGCTGGCACCCAATGACATTGCATCCGGGGGTGTGCAAGGCATCTCGATTGTGACACGCGCGTTGTTCAACGCGCCTTTGGCGGCAACCCAATGGGCGATCAACATACTCCTGTTTATCGCGGGAACACGGATGCTCGGGGGACATTACGGCATAAAGACGGCGGTAGGCACCGTGCTGATGCCGTTGTTCGTGTTGATCACAAGTACGTGGCCTCCTCTGACCGATCAACAACTGCTGGCAGCCATATTCGGCGGTTTTGGGGTCGGTGCGGGGCTCGGCATTGTGTTTCGTGGAAGGGGGTCCACGGGCGGTTTGGATTTAGCCGCACAGATGTTGGCCAGAGGGACAGGGTGGGGCTTGGGAGTGTCCGTTGCGATTTTGGATGGAGGGGTGATCCTGACTGCAGGTATCGTGCTTGGTGCAGAACGAGCCTTATATGCATTGATCGGTCTGTATGTGACCAAGCAAGCGATTGATGCGGTGCAATTGGGTTTGGGCCATGCCAAAGTCGCATATATTATCAGCGGTAATATGGATCGTATTACGCACGCTATTCTTTATGAGTTGGATCGCGGTTTGACGAAGTTATCAGCGCATGGGGGTTTCACGGGAGAAGAACGAACCGTGTTGATGGTCGTTGTGCCCCACACGGAGGTGACTCGTTTAAAGACGTTCATCCGTTCCGTCGATCCGAATGCCTTCGTCATCATCACGCGAGCGACCGAAGTATTGGGAGAAGGGTTCAAGGCGGAGTGACAACGAAGGGAGAACAAATGCTTTCAGAATGCATAGAATCATGGTAAAATGTAACCTCGATGATGGGGTTGTGTGGCGGGAACATTTTCACAAAAACAATTGTATCTTTATTCATATATTCGTATAATCATACATAACGTGAGTTGTATGGGTGTGGGGGAGGCAGTCGGTTTGGAACAGAAAGTGAGGGCGGCCATCGTCGGTTCAACCGGGTACGGCGGGGTAGAATTGATCCGGTTGTTGTTGCAACATCCGCATATTGAAATCACATCGGTGATTTCGTCCTCGAATGCCGGGGAACCCTTGACGGCGGGGTATCCGCATTTGCAAAACTTGCTTCCTGTGGAGACGCTCGATGCGGTCGATCCGGAGCAGATTCGCGCGAAAGCGGATGTGGTATTCGCGGCGACGCCGTCGGGCGTGAGCGGGAAGTTGGTGCCGCGGTTGTTGGATGCCGGTGTTCGGGTCGTTGATTTGTCGGGCGACTTTCGATTGAAGGATCGCGCTGTATATGAAACGTGGTATAAGGGCCACGAGGCGCCAGCACAACCTGTGTTGGATCAAGCCGTTTATGGATTGGCGGAAATTTATGAATCGCACATCCGCGGCGCGTCGTTCGTATCCAACCCCGGATGTTATCCGACGGCAGCCACACTTGGATTGATCCCGGCGCTAGAAGCGGGTGTAATCGATCCGACGACGATCATCATCGATGCGAAGTCCGGCATCTCCGGCGCAGGGCGCGGATTGAGTATGTCGGTGCATTATGCGGAGATGAATGAGAACTTCAAGGCCTATAAGATCAATAAACACCAACATATCCCTGAGATTGAGATGGTACTTAGCGACCGGGCCGGGCAGTCGGTGACGACAACGTTCACGACACATCTCGTGCCGATGACGCGAGGGATCTTGTGCACGATGTATGCGACGGTGAAGGATGAACAAGCGCTAACGGATGCATTCTGGATTGAGATGTATCGGAAGTATTATAGCGGTCGTCCCTTCGTGCGGATTCGCGATCAAGGTGTATGGCCGGCCACGAAGGAAGTATGGGGATCGAATTTTTGTGATATCGGCTTTTCGGTGGATATGCGAACCGGTCGTGTGACGATCGTGTCGGTCATCGATAATTTGGTGAAAGGCGCGGCGGGGCAAGCTGTGCAGAATGTGAATATCATGTACGGATGGCGTGAGGACGCAGGTTTGTGGCTTGCGCCTACGTATCCTTAAGATCGAGTGAGGGGAAGCAACATGGGGGAAGCAGATTTTGTTGTTGTTGCGCAAGGTTCGGTCACAACGCCCAAGGGGTTTCGTGCCGGCGGTGTACATTGCGGATTAAAGAAGGTCGAGCGCCACGATCTTGGCGCCATTGTTTGTGATGTGCCGGCCGCAGCTGCTGGTGTGTATACAACGAATCTGGTGATGGCGGCGCCGCTTGGCGTGACGCGCTCGGCGATTGCGCAGGAAGGCAAGCTGCAGGCGATGCTCGTCAACAGCGGCAACGCGAACGCATGCACCGGGGTGCAAGGGGAGCAAGACGCGCTTGCTATGCAGGCGATGTTCGCGGCATCGCTCGGTGTTCCCGCCCATTATGTGGGCGTGACATCGACGGGAGTGATCGGCGTGCCGTTGCCGATGGAGAAGGTTGAGCGAGGGATCACTGCGCTCGGCGGAAGCTTATCGCGGGAGGGCGGAGATGATTTCAGCCAAGCGATCATGACCACGGACTTGGTCCGCAAATCCATCTGCGTCAAGGTTGCGGTGGATGGACGTGATGTCTACATTGCAGGCGCCGCTAAGGGTTCAGGCATGATCCATCCGAATATGGCGACGATGCTCGGGTTTATGACGACGGACGCCGCAGTGGCGGATGGCAGCTTGCAACAGCTGCTGGGCGATGTCACCGATGAGACGTTCAACATGATTACGGTGGACGGCGATACGAGTACGAATGATATGGTCGTCGTCATGGCCAGCGGATTGGCTGGGAATGAGCCCTTGGGTGAAGCTCATCCAGCATGGGCGCAGTACAAGACGGCATTCCGTTATGTTGCTGAAGTGCTCGCGAAGGCGATCGCTCGTGATGGGGAAGGCGCTACGAAGCTCATCGAGGTGAACGTTGCCGGTGCGGGTTCGGATGCGGATGCGCGTGCCATTGCAAAGACGATTGTCGGCTCAAGCTTGGTAAAATCTGCAGTGTACGGTTCTGATGCGAATTGGGGCCGCATTATTGCGGCAGCGGGACGCGCGGGGGTTGCGCTCAATCCCAATACGGTGACGATTCGTCTAGGCGATATGACCGTACTTCGGGATTCACAACCGGTGCCTTTCGATGAACCCGCAGCAAAAACGTATCTGGATGGGCAAGATGTTGCGATTTTTGTCGAGCTCGGCATGGATAACGGAAAGGCTACAGCGTGGGGCTGCGATCTTACATACGATTATGTCAAAATTAATGCTTCTTACCGATCCTAAGGGGGATGAAGGATGATGAGTAGAACGTTCGTGATCAAATGCGGCGGCAGCACGTTGGCTGCATTGCCGAATGGTTTTTTTGCGGAACTGGCCGCTTTCCAGAAAGAAGGTTTGCAAGCGGTGATTGTGCATGGCGGAGGGCCGGCGATCTCGCAAGCACTGAATAAATTGGGCATCCACTCGGAGTTTGTGGATGGCTTGCGCCGCACAAGCGCGGAAGTGCTCGATGTGGTCGAGATGGTGTTAGCGGGTAAAATCAACAAAGAGATCGTGCGTCGGTTGTCGCACAATGGCGCGAAAGCTGTCGGCCTGTCCGGCACAGATGGACACTTGTTGACAGCAACGCCTGTGGCGAATGCGGATAAACTGGGTTACGTCGGTGAAGTGACACAAGTGAACACCGAATTGTTGCACACGTTGGTGCAGGCGGGATTTATCCCGGTCATTGCGCCTGTGGGGTTAGGTGAGGATTATCAACGTTACAACATCAATGCGGATACGGCCGCAGGCGCGGTCGCTTCAAGCATCGGATCAGGTCCTTTTATTCTTGTCACGGATGTTTCTGGGATTGTGGGTACGCAAGACGGTGTGAAGCAAGTGTTGCCCACGGTGACGGCTAGCCGGATCGAAGCGATGATCGCAAGCGGCGAGATTTATGGCGGGATGATTCCGAAAGTGCGAGCGGCGCTAGATTGCTTGGGCGGTAACGTTCGAGAGGTTGTCATTGTGAATGGATCTGAGCCAGGCGTTCTTAGCAAGGTGCTTCGCGGGGAGAAGGTTGGCACGACGATCGTGGCCGAATCCCGCATGGCATCAGCATAAAGCGGAGGTGTGGACGATGAATAGCGGACGTGAGACACTGTTCCCGAATTATGCGCCTTATCCGATTCGTCTGGTGAAAGGCAAAGGCAGCAAGGTGTGGGATGAGAACGGGAAAGAGTATTTGGATTTGATGAGCGGCATCGCGGTGACAGGACTCGGTCATGCGCCTGACGCGGTGAAAGACGCTTTGGTTGCGCAGTTGGATGCGCTGTGGCATGTATCGAATTTGTATGAGATTCCGGGTCAAGAGCGGCTGTCACAACTTTTGACCGACAAAAGTTGTGCAGATCACGCTTTCTTCTGCAACAGCGGAGCCGAAGCGAATGAAGCCGCCATCAAGCTGGCGCGCCGTTACCATCGCAAGGTATTGGGTAACGACCGCTACGAGATTATATCATTCCAACAATCGTTCCATGGACGCACTTACGCCACGTTAACAGCGACAGGGCAAGACAAAGTCAAAGACGGCTTCGATCCGTTGCCTACGGGATTTGTCCATGTGCCCTACAATGATATCGCGGCATTGAAAGCCGCAGTGAACGATCGCACGTGTGCGATTATCATTGAGTTTGTCCAAGGTGAGGGTGGTGTGCGCCCGGCGGATCTGGCATTCGCTGCGGAAGTGAAAGCGCTGTGTGCACAACAGGGTATTCTGCTCATTGCCGACGAAATTCAATCGGGGATCGGCCGCACGGGTACGTTGTTCGCCTATGAGCAATTCGGCGTGGAACCCGATATCATCACACTGGCCAAAGGGCTCGCGAGCGGTTTCCCGATGGGTGCTATGCTGGGGAAGGCGTTCTTGAAGAACGCGTTTAGTGCAGGCTCCCACGGTTCGACCTTCGGGGGCACGCCCATTGCTTGTGCTGCAGCGATTGCAACGCTCGAGACGTTGGAGCGGGATGCGCTGCCCGAGCGCGCTGGACGGCTTGGCGCACTAGGCATCGCGCGGTTGAAGCAGGCATTGGCAAGCCATCCCGCTGTTGTGGAAGTGCGCGGACTGGGCCTTATGATTGGCATCGAATTGAACATGGCTGCAGGGGACATTGTGCTCGCGGCACAGCAGCAAGGCTTACTCGTGATCACGGCAGGAACGAATGTACTTCGTTTATTACCCGCATTAACAATTTCTGAAGATGAATGGTTGCATGGGCTTGATCAATTGGTAGCACTCATTGTGCAATCGGCGAAGGAAGTGGTATCCGCATGAATTCAACCTTACACGGCATTCATTCCAATGATATGACTCATTTCAAGGGCAGAGATTTTATCGCGCTGGCGGATTATTCACCGGATGAGATTATGCAGCTTATCCATTCCGGTGTTGAACTGAAACGAAAGCTGAAAGCAGGCACTGTGTTTCGTCCGTTGGAAGGCCGCACGTTGGCGATGATTTTTGAGAAGTCATCCACGCGTACCCGTGTGTCGTTCGAAGTGGGCATGACACAACTGGGTGGGTCAGCCTTGTTTCTATCGAAGAATGACATTCAGCTTGGCCGCGGCGAGACGATCGCGGATACTGCGCGCACTTTATCGCGTTATGTCGATGGGATTATGATTCGAACGTTCGCGCACCGCAATGTGATTGAACTGGCGCGCAATGCGACGGTTCCTGTCATTAACGGATTGACGGATCTGTCGCACCCTTGTCAGGCTTTAGCGGATTATATGACTGTTTATGAGAAGAAAGGTTCGCTGCATGGTTTAAAAATTGCGTATATCGGTGATGGCAACAACATGGTGCATTCGTTAATGGTCGGCGCAGTCAAGCTGGGCATGCATATTGCTGTAGCTTCACCCGAAGGGTATGAACCCGATGCGGAAGTTGTCAAAATTGCGAAAGGCAACGCTCAGATGGGCGGCGGCAAATATACATTCCACTATGATCCACAGGAAGCAATCCGTGACGCTGACGTCGTCTATACAGACGTATGGGCCAGCATGGGCATGGAAGCCGAACAGAAAGAACGCGAACTCGCTTTCGCACCGTATCAAGTGAATGAAGCATTGACGGCATCCGCGAAGCCGAATTATATTTTCATGCACTGTTTGCCTGCGCATCGTGGTGAAGAAGTTACGGCGGACGTGATCGATGGAGCGCATTCTGTCGTGTTCGATCAAGCCGAGAACCGGTTACACGCACAGAAAGCCATTCTTGCGGCATTGCTTGGGTAAATGCGGGCGGTTTTCTTTTTATACTATGGAAGGGTGAATTCATAACCAATGACGAAGAAAAAAATTGTGCTGGCGTATTCTGGCGGACTCGATACATCGATTATCTTAGCTTGGTTGAAGGAAACGTATGATGCAGAGATCATCACGTTCACGGCGGATATTGGACAAGCCGATGAATTGGATGGTTTAGAAGAGAAAGCGTACAACACAGGCGCTTCGAAAGTGTACATTGAAGATTTGCGGGCAGAATTCGCCAAAGATTACATCTATCCGATGTTTCAAGCGGGTGCGTTGTATGAGGGACAATATTTACTAGGGACTTCGATTGCACGACCGCTCATTGCTAAGCGGATGGTTGAGATTGCCCTTGCGGAAGGTGCAACAGCGATTGCGCATGGCGCGACAGGGAAAGGGAATGACCAAGTGCGCTTTGAACTAACGGCCGCGGCGTTATCCGGCGATCTGGAGGTTATTGCGCCATGGCGGTTAGAATCGTTCCGCGAGCAATTCCCGGGGCGCGCAGAGATGATCGAATATGCCGAAAAACATGGCATTCCGGTCAAGGCAAGTGCTTCAAAACCGTATTCGACCGATCGCAACTTGCTTCATATCAGCTTTGAGAGCGGCATGCTGGAAGATCCTTGGTTCGATGCTTCCGCGCCGGATGTGCGGGATATGTATGTGATGAGTGTAGATCCCGAGCTTGCGCCGGATGTACCAGAAATCATTGAATTACAATTCAATCAAGGCTCTTGCGTGGCCGTGAATGGGCAATCCCTAACGCCATTACAAGTGATGGAAACACTCAATACGCTTGGCGGCAAACACGGTGTGGGTCGCGTTGACATGGTGGAAAACCGATTCGTCGGGATGAAAAGCCGCGGCGTGTACGAAACACCTGGTGGCGCCATTCTTTTTAAAGCACACCGCATCATGGAGTCGATCACAATGGACCGTGAAGTGATGTTGTTGCGCGATTCGCTCATACCGAAGTATGCATCGCTTGTATATAACGGTTTCTGGTTTGCGCCAGAGCGGTTAGCCTTGCAGGCCTTGGTGCAAGAAAGCCAGAAGCACATCGAAGGCACAGTGCGTCTGAAGCTTTACAAAGGCAATGTCATTGCTGCCGGCGTGAAGAGCGATGTCAGCCTGTACAACCCGAACATTGCAACGATGGAAGCGGATCCTACGAAGGCTTACAACCAAGGGGACGCTACCGGATTTATTCGGTTGAATGCGCTGCGCCTCCGTGTCTCCTCAAGCATCCACGGTGCGGAAGGTGTTGGCAACGCGAATGGCTAAATTGTGGGGTGGCCGGTTTACGAAAGCGACAGATGCGCTCGTGGAAGAATACACGGCCTCCGTCTTCTTTGACCGCGAGTTATACGTTGAAGATATTCAAGGGAGCCTCGCACACGTGCGCATGTTGGGCAAATGCGGGATTGTGCCTCAAGCGGATGTAGACAAGATCGTAGCAGGTTTGGAGCGGGTGCTTGAACGCATGCATCGCGGTGAAGTCCAATTCGCGGCGGCGGATGAGGACATTCATATGACCGTCGAGAAACAATTGATTGGTGACATCGGTCCAGTAGGCGGCAAGCTGCACACCGGTCGGAGTCGGAACGATCAAGTGGCAACAGATATGCACCTATATCTGCGCAAACGTGTCGTTGAATTTGTAGACTACCTTGCCGCATTACAAGGCGCGTTGATTGTGCAAGCACGTGAACATGTGGAGACGATTTTGCCGGGATATACGCATCTGCAACGCGCGCAACCGATCTCTTTCGCTCATCATCTGCTTGCTTATGTGGCGATGTTCGGCCGTGATGCCGAGCGGCTTATGGATTCTTACAAGCGGGTGGACATGTTGCCGCTAGGCGCGGGAGCATTGGCTGGAACGACATTCCCGATTGATCGCGGGTTTGTTGCCGAGCAACTTGGATTTTCACGCATCTATGACAACTCGCTCGATGCCGTCAGCGACCGAGACTTTATTGTGGAGTTCCTCTCCTGTGCATCGCTTGTGATGACGCATCTTTCACGTTTGTGTGAGGAACTTGTCTTATGGTCAAGCACAGAATTTGGCTTCATTGAGTTGGATGACGCCTTCTGCACAGGCAGTTCGATTATGCCGCAGAAGAAAAATCCGGATGTGGCCGAGCTGGTGCGCGGGAAGACGGGACGCATTTATGGTAATCTCTTCGGCTTGTTAACCGTGCTCAAGTCCTTACCGCTCGCTTATAACAAAGATATGCAAGAAGATAAAGAAGGCATGTTCGATACTGTGAAACATGTCAGCGGCGCCTTGCGGTTGATGGCACCGATGATCGCCACCATGCAGGTCAAGCGTGAGCGCATGCGCACAGCGGTTGATCGCGATTTCTCGAATGCGACGGACATCGCCGACTACTTGGTGAACAAAGGCATACCGTTCCGCCAAGCGCACGAGATCATCGGCAAGTTGGTGCTTCACTGCATCGATAAAGGTATCGTACTGCTCGAGTTATCACTCGAAGACTACCGCACATTTGCTCCAGAGTTTGCTGATGACATCTATAAGGTGTTGCAGCCGGAGCACGTGGTGAATGCCCGTGCGGTATATGGGGGCACCGCATTCGCGCAAGTGCGCGAAGCGATTGCACGCGCCGAGGTTGCCCACGCCGATGTGACTGCATGGGTGGAGCGACACGCGAAACTTTCCGGTTTAGTGTAGTTGTACTCGAATACGCAACATCAATATACAAAGCGCTGTTTCGCCTAATGGTTAGGCGGTACAGTGCTTTTTTTGCGGGTATTGTATTCGTATGTTCAGAAACTGACGATATGAGTAGCGTTTCGGTGGTGATTCACTTGTGTATGTTCAAAAAATGAACATATCGAAACTCCGTCGACAACCTCGATCGTGTCGACAACCTCGATTGTGTCGACAGCCTCGATTGCGTCGCCAGACACGCACGGGTGCTAGCGATATACTGACTTCAAGGATGATCCCGGCTGAATTGTATGACCATCGTGAATAAATTGAGCAAAAATGATACTGCGTCGTAGGCGGCAGTTCGAGATAATGACAATAGAGTTGATATATCTAGATAAACTAGATGTTATTGGGAAGGGGAAGGAAGTGTTGAAACACTTCGTAGCCGTAGCAATAGCAGTGACGATGGCGCTTCATGTATCTTCTATAAGAATTTATGCACAGAATCAAACGCAATCATCGTCAGAACTGCAAGATTATATTATTCTGAATGACGGGAATCTTACGGAGCAGAAGTTCCAACAGATGGTGAATCTTTTTGGAGCACAATCAAACAAAAAGACACCCGTTGGCCTAGGCACAATCGTTTCCTTGCTGAACGCTTCCCCGACAAATTATTTAATCAAGTTGAACAGTTCGCTCGCTTGGGCACAAAAGTATGATATCCCCATCCAAATCAAATTCGACACAGAATATTACTGGGATTATCGTATTGATCTTTGGAACTTCTGGGATCCTGCACGTCCAGGGTATAACCCGGATAATAAGTATAATGTGGAATGGACCAGTTGGAATCCAGATTCCGCCGTCAAGATCACTTGGCTGAATTGGGGAAGACAAATCAGAAAGCCTCCAGCCCCGAATTTTATGAGTCCGAAATATAGAGAAGCATGGAAAACAGAGTTGGTTAGAGGCGTAGAAGCTGTAAAAAAATGGTATAACCAATTACCTGAGGACAAGAAATATCTTTTTGCTGGAATCGTTGTCGGTTGGGAAAGCTCCATCGGTGTCAACTTGTTTCACTATCCCAATGGAAATAACTATCTAGACAAGGCTGAAAGTAATGATCCGTTGGTGG
>JBILCM010000011.1:0-47575 GCA_044353165.1 Paenibacillus sp. | reverse complement strand
AATAATTTCATAATGAAGGTTTCACGCATGAAGAAATCCTTCCTAACCAATACTAGTTTTGATGGGTTAGGGAGGATTTTATGATTATGTACACGATTATTTTAATTTTCGCATTCAGCTTTATTGTGTTGGTGCTTATTTTAAAAATAAATATTGAACTTTCTTATGTTCGGTATAATGACGTGCATGAAGAAATTGAATGTATTATTGATACATTTTTTGGTCTGTTACGTTGGCAGTATAAAATTCCAGTGATTAAATTATATCCTAAATTACATGGTGTTTTATTCGAACTCAATAAACACAAAGAAGCTCCCGCAATAAATTCGTCTGTATCTGGGAATCAATTGATTACCCTTAAACAACTTGAATCATTCACGCAACGTACACGAAAGTTATTACTTCATATGAAACAATTCAAAAAGTGGATTTTGTCTACGTGTGACCATATCGAAGTGAATCAGTTGCGATGGGAAACATCGTTCAGCTTGGAGGATGCTGCAACAACTGGCATCGCGACCGGTTACTTATGGATGTTAAAAAGTATCGTCATCCAATGGTTGACGCGTTTGTTTACTTTTCGTGAACATCCTTGTTATATCGTTCATCCAACATTCGACGAGAGAAACTTTGTTACATATTTTCAAATGAAAGTTGCATTTCGAATATTTCACCTACTTCAATCATTAATCATGTTAATAGTTAACATTACAATGACACATAGGGGTTGGAAAACGTGGTTGAAAATGTTGCATCGTACATAAATTTAAGCAAAGCAGTAAAAATTAGATTCAATACATCCCATAAGGAGGCATCACAACCCTATGCACCCAATTGAAGGTCTCATGAAGACCGCAATGGAAAATTTAAAAGCGATGGTCGATGTAAATACGATTGTCGGCGACCCTGTAACAACACCGGATGGGACAGTGATAATGCCTATAAGCAAAGTGGGTTTTGGATTCGCTGCAGGCGGTAGTGAATTTACTTCTGATAAATCCAGTTCCACAGCAGAGACCGCACGGGAAAGAGGGTTTAATGCATTCCCATTCGGTGGAGGAAGCGGTGGCGGTGTATCGATTACTCCGATTGCATTTCTCGTTGTCGGTATCCATGGTGTGAAAATCGTACCGCTGGATCATTCAACACGTTTGTTTGAACGTTTGATTGATTCAGCCCCCCAACTCATTGAACGCATTCAACAAATGATGGGTTTGAATAAAACCAGTGGAATCAACACTAACAATTCAATGAATGACGTGACAATAGGTGCACCGATGGAGCCAATTATGAACAACACAATATCTTAGTCAAATGAAAATAAAGAGATTGCCAATTCGGCAGTCTCTTTTTCATATTGTGCACAAATAAGCATATATATTGGTAAAAAAGCGGACAACCGTTTCTCCAATGGAGGAGGAAAAATGAGTATAGAATATCGTTTTCAACATCCATATTGGGTACGTATAATCATTTTATTGATTTTCTTAACGCTCTTATTTCATCCGCATGCAACAGCGAAATCTACGACCAACCTGAAAACATTCGCACAAGCTTATTCTGTAATTGATGTAAAGTCGGGACGGATTGTTCTAGAATCTCTTGGGAATTCACGTTTACCCATAGCTTCTTTGACGAAAGTCATGACTGCACTATTAGCGATTGAATACGCAGACATGAGTGATATCGTGAAGGTCAGTCATCGGGCATATGGGAAGGAAGGGTCCTCAATCTATTTACAGAGGGGCGAACAAATGTCACTACATACAATGCTGTATGGACTAATGTTAAGGTCTGGGAATGACGCAGCGACAGCAATAGCTGAGCATGTTGGCGGTTCGGAAGCCGGATTTGTTTATTTAATGAATGAGAAAGCAGTACAGTTAGGCATGACCAACACCCATTTTGTCAATCCGCATGGTTTAGATCACACAAACCATTATTCTTCAGCGAATGATCTAGCCAAATTGACAGCATATGCCTTAAGAAATGTCATTTTTCAAGAAATTGTTCAAACCAAGATGAAAGCTGCTCCTAATCCGAATCAAAGCTGGGATTATCGATGGTTGAATAAAAACAAGATGTTGACGATGTATGAAGGTGCAGACGGGGTAAAAACAGGTTACACAACGTTGGCGCATCGCACATTAATTTCATCCGCTACACGCAATGGACAACAATTTGCTGTTGTTACTTTAAACGATGGGAACGACTGGAATGATCATCGTAAATTGTTAGATTATGCTTTTGTGAACTATCCTTTGAGACAAATTGCAACCAAGAATGAACTTCTCTACCCGCCTAATTACTACACAACTCGAGACTTTGAATATCCGTTACACCAAGATGAGCTTGGCCAATTGCGTAAAAAAATTATTTTGGAGCTTGAAACCACAACATCATTCCGCCTTGGGAAAAGAGGCGTGATCGAACTATACATCGACCAACGTCGTATTGCGTCAATTCCGATGTATGAAGAAGGAAGTGAGAGGTTAAGTATTATGGAAAAGAATGCATTAAGACACACGAAATATGATTCAAAATCACATCAAAATTTACCTATGCAATTCATAAAAATATGGAATCGTCTCTTTACGGAATTTACAAAGGCGGGATGAGACATGGTTAACTGGATATGGTTATTTTTTATAGTGAGTGGGTTTATTGTTGCTGCAATCAATGGAAACATTGAAGAGGTGACGAGTGCCGCTTTTGAAGGGGCAAAGACCGGTGTTGCCATTTGTTTTGGATTGATAAGCGTGCTTGTATTTTGGTTAGGATTGATGCGGATTGCAGAAGATGCAGGGCTACTTCGAAAATTATCCCAATGGTTATATCCATTCATTCAGTATTTATTCCCAGGCGTACCACCGAATCATCCAGCAATGGGGTATATTTTATCCAATATTAGCGCTAATGTCTTGGGATTAGGGAACGCTGCTACACCCGCCGGCATTAAGGCCATGCAAGAATTGCAAAAGTTGAATACGCAGAAGGATACAGCAAGTGCGGCGATGTGTACATTATTGGCATTGAACACCGCGAGTATTACTTTGATTCCAACAACGTTGATCGCGATCCGTATGAATTTTGGTTCACAGAATCCAACAGATATTGTTGGAACAACACTTGTCGCTACTACAATTTCTTTGATTGCAGCCATTGGTTTAGACCGGTGGTTCCAAAGGAGATATCGCTGATGAGTGCATGGATAAATAACATCTCAATGTGGGCTATTCCTGTATTGATCGTGTTTATTCCACTTTATGCTGCATTGCGCAAAGTGCCAGTTTATGAATCATTCACAGAAGGTGCGAAAGAAGGTTTTGATACAGCCATTAGAATTATCCCGCACCTTGTAGGTATGATGGTCGCAATAGGCATTTTTCGAGCTTCAGGTGCCATGGATTTATTGATTGGAGTTTTAGCGCCTATTTTTAGCCGTTTGGGCTTGCCCACTGAGGTTCTACCGCTTGCCATATTACGACCTATTACGGGTGCAGGATCGCTTGCATACACTTCGGAACTCATCAAAACATTTGGCCCTGATTCCGTGATTGCGAAGATTGCATCAACCATACAAGGGAGTACGGACACAACGTTGTACGTTTTGACGGTCTATTTCGGTGCTGTAGGCATTCAAAAGACCAAATATGCGTTACGTGTCGGTCTTTTTTCGGATGTTATCGGCTTTTTTTCCGCCTCTTTTGTCTGTATCTATTTATTTCAGTAAACATCGTAACTTGTGATTTCCATGTGAGATGGGTATCATAAACATGAGGTGAAAACAAGTTATGGAAAGATTGCAGAAAATTTTAGCAGCTGCTGGTGTCGCTTCCCGTCGCAAATGTGAGGAGATCATTCAGCAAGGTAGAGTTACTGTGAATGGGGTTCAGGTTACGGCTTTAGGATTAAAAGTCGATCTAAGCAAAGATGAAATAGCGGTTGATGGCAAAAAAATCATGCAACAACAAAAGATATACATTGCATTCCATAAACCCAAAGGGGTAATTGCAAGTGTAAGTGATCCGCAAGGAAGACAGACGGTCATCGATTACTTGCATGGTATCAATCAACGTGTTTACCCCATAGGAAGACTTGATTACGATACGGAAGGATTGCTTCTTTTTACCAATGATGGCGAATTTGCAAATGCACTAATGCACCCGCGTTATCATGTTGAAAAAACGTATCTTGTTTACACAAAAGGTATCCCGCATGGTTCGTTATTAGAAAAACTAGCCAAAGGTATCGAACTTGAGGATGGTTGGACTGCACCTGCATTAGTTGAATATGCCGATGCAGACCCGGACACGAAGGAAGCGATTATCCAAATTACGATTACTGAAGGACGCAATCGACAGGTGCGTCGTATGTTTGAAGCTCTTCATTTAGGTATTCATCGACTAAAACGGATTCGTTTTGGTAACGTGAATTTGGAAGGTTTGCAAAGGGGCAAATATCGTTCCCTCACAAAGCAAGAAATTGATGAATTGCGTGACCTGGCTTTTAAAAATATGACACATAATATTCATATTCAAAGCTAAACGCAAGTGATGCTGTTTCGTTATAATGAGTGTAAGGTGAGAAAGTATGGGAAAACATAGAAAGTGGACGCAACGCATCATTCTCTTGGTTCTGCTTATTATCGCTTTTTACACAGTCGCAAGCAGTTTACTCCAAGAGAGGACAACAATTCCTGATGTTGGGGACCCCGTTCCCTCTTTTTCATTGGAAACATTGGCTGGCGAGATTACGTCATCTTCAATTTTTCAGGGTAAGCCACACATCATTAACTTTTGGGGCACGTTCTGCCCTCCTTGTGTAGAAGAAACACCTGCTCTTCAAAGGCTACACCAAAAATATAAACAACAAGGCTTAATCATCGTTGGGATTAATCTTGGTGAAAAACCGGTTGTACGCGTAGAACAGTTTATCCAACGTTTTCAATTAACATATCCCATTTTACTTGATCCTGAACTTCGAGTGCGTGATCAATTCGGAGTTACCTCATACCCCACAACTTTTTTTGTCGAATCATCGGGTATCATCAAAGAGATAAAAATTGGTGGAATGACGGAAGGATATATTGAGTCCCAAATTTTAAAACTTCTGAAATAATTCACTTCGCAAAGGGGAGAACAAAATTTGAGCGGGTCAGTAAAACCGCTGGATATGCGTTATGATGGTGCACCCAGGCGATCACAAAAGGAAAATCAAAATATAGTAGACCGAATATGGAGTTTTTTTTCGTCTGTCCGAGTTGGGGTTTGGCTTATCATACTTACTTTGTTAGGTGTCATTCTTGGTTCTATCTTTCCTCAAGAAAGTGCGTTCCTAAAACCACCCACTATTGACTATTACGAACAGAATTATGGTGTGCTTGGCACATTTTATTTTACTTTAGGCTTGAGTCATACTTATGAATCATGGTGGTTCAAGTTATTGGTTGTCATGTTGGGCTCTTCAATTGTAATTGCTTCGTTAGACCGAGGGATTCCCTTATACAAAATCCTTAAAAACCAACGTCCAGAACGTTCAGTTGATTTTCTAAGTAGACAAAAAATTACACTTTCGGTGTTGTTGCCTCAAACCTCTGAAGAGAAAACATCATCATCACAGCGAATGATCCGTATCGAAAAAGCGCTTCAAGAGTTGAAATACAACACTCGCAGTAGCGGGAATGCGATTTTGGCTGAGAAACATCGTTGGAGTCGATGGGGACCTTATGTAAATCATGTAGGTTTGATTATTGTTTTACTCATTATCCTTATTCGTACAATGCCTGGTTTCATGATGGAACAATACGTTTCAATACTTGAGGGTGATACGAAACCGATAAAATCAACAAACTATTACGTAAAGAATGAAAAATTTACTGTTGAATTTTACGATGATGTAGAAAGCCGAACGATTCCTAGGTTTTATGAAACAAATGCAATATTGTACGAATGCATCGAACGATGCGGAACCTCTAATCCTAGTCTCGAAGAGGTCTTCAGAGGCAATATTCTCGTCAACGAACCGCTAACTTACCGTGGCATTTCATTGTATCAATTTGGATACGACGTTACGCCTCAAATTCGCGAAATTACAGTTGAACTAAAAAACAAACAATCAGGTAAGCCCTATGGACAATTTAGATTAAAAACAACAGACCCTGATTTATCCTATAACGCTGGACCTTATAAACTTCGTCTACATAATTATTATCCTGAATTTGCACTTGATGAACAAGGGGAACCAACTTCATTGTCAGCACAAACGCCCAAAGCACCCGGGTACATATTTAATATCACAGGCCCAAATTTACCTGTTGAAGGTATATCTTATATGTATTTCCCTAGAGAGATTGATAAAGTTCGATTTGGTCAAGATCGAATCAATCAACTTGTGGGCAGCGGGAATCAATTTGTAATCGAAGCGGATGGAATGGAAAATGTAAAGATCTCGAATTATACGAGTACTTTAGCTGTTCGCTCTGATCCCACAGCACCTTATTTATTAGTTGGTGGATCCATCTGTATGTTGGGCCTCATCATGGGATTTTATTGGCAGCACCGAAGGATATGGGCAAGGTTTGATGGAGATAGGATCACATTCGCCGCTCACACCAATAAAAACTGGTATGGTTTAAAGAAAGAATTTGAAAAATTTATAAAAAAATCTGAAATGCCTATGTCTAGTATTGATGCAAGTCAAAAACAAGGGGTGAATTCTTAATGAATTTGTATATGATCAGTAATACAGCTTTGATTACTGCTTTATTTGTCTATATTGTTTCGTTTTTTTGTTTTACGATCAGTATCACCGCCCGTAATTGGAGTAAGAACGATGCAAAAATGCACACCGACAGATGGGGTAAAATTAGCTTTCGTATTGTTATGGCTGGATTCGGATTGCATTTGGTTTATTTTGTTACACGGTGGATTGGGAATGGATTTATACCTGTGAGCAATTTATTCGAGTTTATGACCTTCCTATCCATGATGGCTGTTTGTGCATTTGTGATCATTTACTTGATTTACAGAAAAGCGTTGATTGGCGTTTTTGCTACACCTGTAGCTATTATTATTCTGGCCTACGCGATGGTATTCCCATGGGAGGCGCAGCCTTTAATCCCATCTTTGAATAGTGTCTGGCTTTACATCCATGTTACGACTGCTGCTACTGGAGAAGCTTTCTTTGCGGTAGCATTCGCTTCAGGACTTATGTATTTATTGCGTACCGTTGATTTTCAACACTCCGGCAAGAAGCAATATTGGCAAAAACAAGGTGTTGAATTTACACTTTTTGTTGTTCTGATTGTGCTAGGATTTATTGTGAGTGTGTTTGGTTTTCGTGCCATCGGGTATGAAGCTACTTTCGCTGGTTCATCAGATCAACAAAGGGAGGCATCAACTGTTGTTTATGCATTGCCACCTCTTGTTGGACCGGACAACATGCAGCTCGTTTCGATGGATTCTTTCTTAGGCATGGATAAACCTTTGCTTGATGCACCGTCTTGGATGAAAGGCGTCAATGCAGGGCGTAAGTTAAACACCGTTATATGGTCTGTGATTGCAGGGTTACTCATTTATCTTTTCATCCGACTTATTTTACGTCAAACAATTGGGAAATCGCTACAACCCATATTACGAGAGATTGATCCTGAAGATTTGGATGAAATTAGTTACCGAGCCATAGCTATTGGATTCCCAATTTTTACGCTTGGGGCATTAATCTTTGCTATGATTTGGGCCCATCTTGCGTGGAATCGATTTTGGGGATGGGATCCAAAAGAAGTATGGGCATTAATAACGTGGTTATTCTACAGTGCCTATTTGCATCTTAGATTAGGTAGGGGATGGCACGGCACATCTTCTGCATGGATGGCCGTTCTTGGTTTTGTTGTGGTCATGTTCACACTCATTGGGGTCAATCTAGTCATTGCAGGATTACATTCTTATGCAGGTGTTTAACGGCAAACAATGATGAGCACAAGTAGAGGGGATGAGATGATTTGGAGGGAAATGAACAATTAATTCTTGTTGTTGATGATGAAGAACGTATTCGCAGGCTTTTAAAACTGTATCTCGAAAAAGAGCATTATATCATTGAGGAAGCAGAAGATGGGGAAACTGCACTTCAACTGGCGACTGAAAAAAATTATGATTTAATACTACTTGATGTGATGTTACCGGGTATAGATGGTATTGAAGTATGTTCTCGGCTCCGAGAGCTGAAATCAACGCCAATCATCATGCTCACAGCTAAAGGAGAGGAAGCGAATCGCGTACAAGGATTTGAAGTAGGCGTAGATGATTATGTGGTCAAACCATTCAGTCCAAGAGAAGTCATCTATCGGGTAAAAGCAATATTGCGTCGATCCTCCGTGACAGCCTTTCTTTCCAAAGATAAACACCTAAATCAAACAATCATTTTTCCCCATGTAAAAATAGAGCATGAAGCGCATCGTGTAACCGCGAATGGGAAGGAAGTTAGTTTAACACCGAAGGAGTATGAATTGTTACACTATTTAGCTGTTTCGCCTGACAAAGTATTTTCACGAGAACAACTTTTGAAAGATGTTTGGAATTATGACTTTTTTGGAGATCTCAGGACTGTTGATACACATGTGAAGCGTTTGCGCGAAAAATTAAACAAAGTATCTCCAGAGGCTGCGGCTATGATCACAACGGTTTGGGGAGTTGGTTATAAGCTGGAGGTACCTGTTTAAAATGGCAATTTGGCGGAGTGTAGTTGGGAAACTATGGATCACTATCATTCTACTTGTTGCATTCGTTTTATTTATTCTTGGTTTTTTTTTATTACTTTATATTGATGTAGAGTTCACCAGCAATTCATATGAAATTAAACGATTGTTTATAATCACTTCCATCATTGGTTTTTCATTGACGACTTTTTTTGCCTTCTTTTTATTTTCAAAAATCACACAACCTCTCCGACAACTGAAACGCGCTGCTGATTTGTATACGATGGGTCAGTATGATACTAGATTATCTGTGCGTTCAAGTGATGAAATAGGACAACTAACAGCAGCCTTTAATCACCTCGGAGAGAAGTTATATGAAACCATACGTGATTTAAGTTATGAGAAAGAACATTTATCTAGCATCCTGCGTTCAATGACCGATGCAGTGGTTACATTCGATGCAAACGGAAAAATCATTTCGAGCAATCCCCATGGCGAAGTACTCATCACAACATGGGCAAAGATCACACAAACTGCATTGAAAGATGAAACCCATCCTTCTTTAAAAGATACTATTCCCGAGCCTATGCAAGCCGTGTTTCAAACAGTCGTTCTCGATGAAAAAGAAGTTTCAGCAAAATTATATGTGGGAAGTAGCGGCGTATGGTCTGCAGTGTTGGCCCCTCTTTACACGAATGGAAGTTTAAGCGGCGTTGTTGCAGTGTTGCGCAATATTACGGAAGAAGATCGCTTAGAAAAACTTCGCAAAGATTTTGTAGCGAACGTCTCACACGAATTACGCACGCCCGTTTCCATGTTGCAGGGATATAGTGAAGCATTGCTTGATGACATGGCTTCTAATGCGGAGGAACGTCAACAGATCGTTCAAATTATACACGAAGAATCTTTGCGTATGGGTCGGTTGGTTCAAGATCTGCTTGATTTAGCGAAGACAGAAGCGGGGAAATTAGAATTTCAAATGAGTAAAACAGACATTTTTGCACTTGTGCAACGAACACAACGTAAATTTTTGGCGATTGCCCGTGAACGGAACTTAGTGTTTCGAATTCACGTGGAGGGGGAAAGAGAAGGGAATATTTCATTCTTTTCCTATGCTGATGAAGATCGGCTTGAACAAGTATTTACGAATTTACTAGACAATGCAATCCGTCATACGTCTTCAGGTCGTGAGATCACAATGCATTTAAATCAAATCAATGTAAAGGGTGTAATGTGGAATTGCGTTAAGGTTCATGATCAGGGCGAGGGAATTCCCAAGGAGGATTTGCCATATATTTTTGAACGTTTCTACAAAGCGGACAAAGCGCGTAGACGTAACGACACATCCGGTGGAACAGGGCTTGGATTAGCTATTGTAAAAAATATAATTGATGCTCATGGTGGATCGGTGAACGTAAAAAGCACCTTAGGACAAGGAACGACATTTGAAGTGATGTTACCTGCGACTTCCAACGCGATTTCTGTTGAAAAACAAAGATAAATCTTGTTGTTCGTGGAACAATAATAGATTGTATAATGAAGGGCTGTTTACAAACAGCCCTGTTTTACGCTAATTTTTATGTTTATAAAGTAATTTCTTTTACGTTTGTTAAGTCTGTAAGATTTGCCATTTCAAGAAGAACAGATTTCGGGGCAGGTTTATCGATCGTCAAGATCATAATGGCAGATCCACCTATTACTTTGCGTCCCACTTGCATGGTGGCAATGTTCACTTCATTAACACCGAGCAATGTCCCCACTCTTCCAATAATACCCGGCTTGTCCGTATGAGAAACAAGCAAGAGATGGCCTTCAGGTGCAATATCAACAGGGAAAGGATCGATTTGTACGATTCGTGGACCATAACCGTTCAATAATGTGCCAGCAGCCGTGCGTAAACCTTCCCGTGTTTTTAAGCTAACGGTGACAAGATTCGTGAATCCTTTGGTTGCGGAAGATTTTTGCACAACAATGTTCAAGCCACGATTTTTTGCTAAATGCAAAGCGTTAACAATGTTGACTTGCTCCCGTCCCAAGTGATGACCAAGCACACCGGTAACAATATAACGTGTCAAAGGTGTTGTGTCGACATCCAACAATTCACCCGAATAGTGAATAATAACTTCTAGCACAGCGCTGTCGGTAAGTTGTGCTAATAATGAACCTAATTTACCCCCCAGAGTAAAATATGGCTCCAACTTCGAAAGAACATCCGCAGGGATAGGTGGCATGTTTACAGCATTCTTGAAAGCCTCTCCACGTAAAATATGTAAAACTTGCTCAGATACATCGATTGCTACATTTTCTTGAGCCTCAATCGTTGATGCTCCTAAGTGAGGTGTTACAATAATTTTTGGATGACCCAAGAATGGGTGGTCCGGACTAGGCGGTTCTTCTTCAAATACATCGAAAGCAGCTCCGGCAACAATCCCTTTATCAATAGCATCTTTCAATGCCATTTCATCGATAATTCCGCCCCTCGCACAATTTACGATACGCATGCCATGCTTCATGATTTGGAATTGTTCCTTGCCGATCATGTGATAAGTGTCGTTCGTAAGCGGTGTATGTACTGTTATAAAATCAGATTTGCGTATAATGTCTTCAACGGAACCTAATGTTACACCCATTTTTTCTGCGCGCTCTTCGGAAAGAAAAGGATCATATCCGATTACATCCATCCCAAAAGCTTTAGCTCGTTTGGCAACTTCAGAGCCAATACGTCCCATGCCCAATATGCCAAGCACTTTATTTCGCAGTTCAACCCCTAAGAACGATTTACGGTCCCAAGTTCCGTCTACTGTTTTTCGATAGGCTTGTGGAATATGTCTTGCTAAGGCCATCATCATTGCAAAAGCATGTTCACAAGTAGTGATCGTATTTCCGTCAGGTGCGTTAATGACGATGACACCGCGTTTCGTGGCTGCTTCCAAGTCGATATTATCAACACCCACGCCCGCCCTGCCCACAACTTTCAATTTTGTTCCAGCAGCTAATATCCGATCTGTTACTTTCGTTTGGCTTCGAACTAATAAGGCATCATATTCGGCCATAATTGTAACCAATTCATCTTCCGACAAACCTGATTTTCTATCCACTATAATATCTGAAGCATCTGTTAATTGTTGCAATCCCAACTCACTGATTGGATCTGACACCAAAACCTTATACATTTTTAAACAAACTCCTCCTGAGTAAAATATAAAAAAACTCCCCTCCAACATACGACTTGCGTATGAAGGGACGAGAGTTTCACATCGTAATAACACCGTACTTCGATGTAGATTCGCATTGTGATCCTCTTCGGCAATCACAATTTCAAATGTATCACGGCCGTTTATTTGTGTCAACATACAAACTGTTATTTGATGAAGAATGGCAACTGCGGTAATGTTTCATTCCGGTACAACTTATCTTTACTTCTAAGGAAATCGTCGCTCCTCACTCCGCCTGTCGAGAGGAGCATGTTTAATGTGGAACGAACATCCGTCAATTTTAATTTGTTTAACTGTTGGTTCAAGTCCAAATCATCAATTCGGGAGCTAATATCTTGCGGATAGAATGGAACGAAAATTTCCATTTTGTTTAATTTTTTTGCAATAAATACATTCTTTTCATTTAAATTTAGACTCCGCCATGTTTCGATTTTTAGATTTTCTTTTCCTATGAATGTTGTATTTAGTTTACCTTGTTTGTTGTTGTTGCTCCATCTCCAGATCGCCTCATAAAATTGGTCTTGCGCTAATAGCGCAAACTTGGTTGCTTCTAGAACGTATGGATCAGTAGTCATGGAATTAACGATTATGTCAGGGTTTTCATTAACTTCTAAACGATTCACGGCTTCAGAAAATAATGTTAAACTTTTCAAGTAATTGGATTGCGAATCAACAAGTAGCGGGAAAGATGCTGGGAAAGTTGCTGGTTTAATTTTTTTTGATTTTTCGCTCGCCAGTTTACTAATTTCCCTTAAGGATGTCTTTTGAGATGAATTATCTCCACCAATCTTTATTTCGTCAAGCTTTTCAAACCAAAACAGTTGGAATTCCCTAAATGGCAACAAAATATTATGATAAAATGAAACAAGTTGTTGTTGTTGATACGCATCCTTCTCTTGCTTTTTATCTTCACTCGATTCCGTCATCATCAGACGATACTTCTCTTCAGCCTGATCTTTACCTGTCTGAAAACCAAAGAAGAATGAGGCAATGGCTACAACTAATAAAAGAAGGAAACTAAGTACGATAAAAATATCGAATCTTGTCAATTTTTTGTTCATTGAAACCCCTCATCAAGGAATGTAAAACGGTTTTGTTAACAGTATAGGTTATATTAGAAGAAAAGGGAATTGATATGAATAAAAATGGTTTCAAAAAATGGCCAAAATTAAAAATAAAGCGAGTAAATATCTCAAGTATTAGCACACGAACCTTATTACTCAACGTCTATTTTACCCAAATGATTACACTGTTTTTTGCATTGTTATTATATTGGATACAAAACAGGAATCCTCTTCGTGAGTTCAACTTTCCGATACCTTCTAATGCATGGATCTGGGGATGCGGATTCGTCGTCATTGTTATGGTAATTAATGTAATTATCACGCGTTGGGTGCCGGAAGATGTGTCCGATGACGGAGGTATAAACGACAAAATATTCCGATTTCTTCCTCTGATGCATATTGCGTTTCTTTCTCTCGTTGTTGCAGTTTGTGAAGAACTGTTATTTAGAGGCGCACTTCAATATTGGATGGGTCCTTATTGGACAAGTATAGTGTTTGCTTTGCTTCACTTCAGGTATCTCCAACATTGGTTGATGACAGGGCTCGTTTTTTCTATCTCCTATGGGCTTGGATGGATCATGCTCAATACGGGAACGATATGGACACCGATCATAGCTCATTTTCTTTTAGATTTTATCATGGGTACAATTATTCGTTTTCGGAGGTCCGAGAGAACATGACACCTAGACCAACCAGGGAGCGAAACAATTTGGTAAAAAATACGTCATTTCCACCCAGGAGCAAAATTCATCCTTCCAATAAACTTAAATTGGTGAAAATATTTCACGGTATTTTGTTGCTTTCTTTTGTTATCATCTTGATCGTAATGGTTATTTGGGGCATTCGTTTTTTGGAATGATTTTTGTTCATTTCAGTAAGCATGTATTTAAGTGCGAATGATCATAATACAGGTGAAGTCATAATAAAATGGAGGGAATTGCTTTGAGAATGGGCGGGATTGTTGTAGGCGGTTTGTTAGGTGCTGCAATTGCTTTATACTTTGGTCGAACGAATCGCTCCGTTGGAATGGCTGGATTGAACTCGACTGGTCAAACGATTGATAACATTGTAAATCAAGTTCGTCAACGATTTATGGATCCCGATAAACGTTCATATTATGGGAATGCTTCCATGAATCAAGTTCATCAATCAGGTTCAGATGATGCTTTAAACCAAGTTAATAAGTTTATCAACCAGGATCCGCAGTTGAAACAAGATGTGAACGAGATTTTTAAGGAGAATAAGGATACGAATTCAATGCAATAACATAACAATGTTTCTCAACCGCACTGAAATGAGTGCGGTTTTTTTGTTTGTAAAAATAGGGATACTTCAACTCGTGCAATCTCATGAAAATCATGATAACATGGAAATACGCATAGACAAGCGGTAATTCACATTTGTCCCGTATATTTTTGTAACCAATACGATATCCCATCATAATTTGTGATAACCGGATTTCTTCGGATAGAGGAGGATCCCGCAATGAAACTAGAACGTCTGAGCCATGATAAAATCAGAATTTTCCTCACGTTTGATGATTTAACTGAACGTGGCATTCAGAAGGATGACATTTGGGGAGAAATTCCGAAAGTACATGAACTTTTTAATGATTTGATGGATCGAGCTTATTCAGAACTCGGTTTTGAGGCAAGCGGACCATTGGCCGTAGAAGTGTTCGCACTACCTGCACAAGGAATGGTCGTTATCGTAACGAAAGGAAAATCTTCAAGGTCGAATGATTCATATGACAGTGAAGAAGATAACGACGTATATGAAATGGAAGTTACTCTTGAAGAAACAGATTTAATTTCATTCACGTTCAACAACATTGAAGAAGTTATCAGTGTGGCTAGAATGATCGGGGAACGCTACACAGATCTTGGCACCCTTTATTTTTACAAAGGTGAGTGGGTTCTGCAAATTCATTGGGAATCAGAAGATCAACAACAGATCGAAAATATGATATCCATTTTATCTGAATTTGGTGAAGCGAACTCTTTGACGGAAGCCATGCTTCAAGAATATGGCAAGCTCATCATTGAGCATAATGCAATCGGAGTGATTCGGACTTCCTTCGTGTAAATGAAAGAGGATGGTAAAGACGAATGATACTTCTTTCTATCATAGCCGCGGCTGCTGCACCCGGCTTTGCTTTGCTGTCTTATATTTACCTAAAAGACCGATATGAAGCTGAGCCAATTTCGATTGTGGCTCGCTTGTTTATGTTTGGACTACTTGCTGTATTTCCGGTCATGTTTGTCCAAGTTGGGTTGACCGAATGGTTAGGTGACAATGCATTCGTTTTTTCATTCGTGACAACAGCTGCCATTGAGGAAACATTCAAGTGGCTTATTGTCATTCTAATAATTTTTCGACATACTGAATTCAACGAGCCATACGATGGAATCGTTTATGCAACGGCGGTTTCACTCGGCTTTGCCACGATGGAAAATCTTCTTTACGTTTATACCGAACAAATAAATTTATCTTTACTTATTATTAGAGCTCTTCTTCCTGTTTCTGGGCATGCACTCTTTGGGATTATTATGGGTTATTATATAGGTCAAGCCAAATTTATTCCGTACGAGCGTGTTAAATATTTAATTTATGCATTGGTTTTTCCTATTTTGTGGCATGGATTATTTGATTTCATTATCATAAAAACAACATCATACTGGACTTGGTTTATTATACCTCTAATGACTTTTTTGTGGTTTAGAGGACTTCGAAAGATGAAATTCGCAAATTTACGTTCTCCATTTCACATCATTGAGCATGAAGAGAAGTTTAAATTGTAAAAAATCTGATAAAAATAAGAAGAAAGCTATTATTCCTGTTTGTAATCTTTAGCAAAGGTGAGGTTTGATGCAGAATCGATTGAAGGTTTGCATTCGATGTAATCGTTGTGGCGAAAAGTTTGTCTTACGTGGAAAAAAAGATAAGGGACGGATAGAAACCGGATTTAAAATGTGTCTTTGTGACAATGAGCATGATTTTCAAATTGATGAAGAACATGTATAAAAAAAATCTTTTCAACGAATGCTATTTGTAAGTTTTTGTTGAAAGGGATGATTTGTTTGTATCAAAGACTAACAGCAGTTTTGTTTCCTATTATTGCGTTGTTGCTTGTCGGCACTACAATCTGGGGATACCAGGAGCACCGAGAAAAAAACAGTTTGCTTGTTAAGGCTGAAAATCAGTATCAGCGCGCCTTCCATGATTTATCATTCCACATGGATAAAGTTTATGAAGAACTTGGTAATACATTGGCTGTTCATTCCACTTCGAATTTTCATCGCAAAGGGTTCATTAATCTTTGGAGACTGACGAGCGAGGCACAATCCGAAGTCAATCAATTGCCATTAACTTTAATGCCATTTCATGAAACAGAGGAACTTTTGGCGAACGTAACGAAATTTTCCTATAACACGGCGGTGCGAGATCTGCATAAAAACCCACTCTCAACTTCTGAGTTAAAATTGTTGCAAACCTTATATGATAAAGCGAAAGAAATTAGGAATGATCTACGTAAAGTACAAGATGCCGTAATATCCAATCAACTGAAATGGATGGACGTTGAAACCTTATTAGCAACAGGGAATCAAGATGTCGATAATGACATCATTGACGGTTTTAGAACAATGAATAAACGGGTTATTGGATATAGCGACATGGATTGGGGTCCAAGTGTAATTACCATGAATCAAAGACAAACGATGCAGTCGTTGTCTGGAGCCATGGTTAATGAAGATCAAGTTCGCAAGCTTGCAGCGCAGTTTCTTGGATTGACGAATGATCAACAACTTCAGATTGTTGAGAATGGTACAGACTCCGTAATGAAAACGTACAGTATAACATGGGAAAAAACGAAAAATGAGGTCATACAGCTTGAATACACTAAAAAAGGCGGAAAATTAATTTATTTCCTTGCAACGCGTGACGTTCCCGCAAGAAAAATAAAAAAGATGCAGTCGATCGAATTTGCACAACGGTTTCTTACAAAGCATGGTTATCAACACATGGCTCCGGTAGGGCTTGAAGAAAATGATAATACCGCAACCCTCACATTTGCTAAGCGCATTGGTGGAATTACTTATTATCCTGCAAAATGCACCATAAAGATTGCTCTTGACAACGGAGAAGTTACTGGTTTATCGACAAGGGAGTTGCTATATGTGCAATCCACACCTCAAAACAAACTCCCAGGCATAAGTGAATCACAGGCAAAAAAATTTTTGAATCCTGATTTCCAAATTAATCAGGTCTCGCTCGCTGTAGTAATCAATGACTTACAGCAAGAAGTGCTTTGTTATGAGTTTTCGGGGTCGATTCATGGGGATGATTATCGGATCTATTTAAATGCAGACCATGGCTTTGAAGAAAAGATTGAACATCTGCAAGATGCCATTGCGTCTTGAAACAATTCAACACAAAATACGCAATCCGAATAAACCCGGATTGCGTATTTTGTGTTATGACATAAACTTTCTTTACGTAGTTGCAAAAATTAATTTATAATGTTGAGTAATTGTAAGAATGATTCGGTGCAGATGGAGGAATACCTTATGAAAATCAATCAGACTTTATATCTCCAAGTTGCATCATTAGACGAGACGAATGCAATGAGCGAATATAAAGCACGTATAGCTGATATTTCAACGGACGAGGTCAAATTTGAAATCCCTATAGACGTAAAAACAGGAAAACTAAAAAGATTACGATTGAATGAACAAATTAGCGGCTATTATTTAACAGACAATGGTGTTAAAAATGTTTTTACATCAGAAGTTATCGGATTTGATTCGGATATCGTTAATCTAGTCATCATTCGCCGACCTCCAGAAGACAACATCCAACGTGAACAACGCAGATCGTTTCTACGTGTTCCGGCATCGCTGGAAATTGCGCTAAAGAAGCAAGATGATTCACGTTTTACTGCATTGACATTGGATATCAGCGGTGGCGGTGTTTCCTTGTCGTGTTCACATAACGATAAGATTGTCATATCGGAACAGTTTAGTTGTTGGTTGTTAATTAAGTATAAGAATGGGTGGATTGAGCATGTACCGTTCAAATCTGAAGTCGTACGTGTTATCTCGAATGAAAAAGGGAAACAGATTGTTATGATGCGGTTTATTGAAATAATGGGCTTTGAACAACAAAAAATTATGAAATACTGTTTTGAACGACAATTCGACATGCGTAAATAAAGGAGTTAAACCAGTTGAAGAAAATTAATGTTGCTATTGATGGGCCAGCAGGCGCTGGAAAAAGCACAATTGCCAGGTTGGTTGCCAAAGAATTAGGATATATATATGTTGATACGGGAGCCATGTACAGAGCTATTACATTAAACTTCATACGGCGCAATGTAGATATTACCGATTCGAAAGAAATGGTCCGAGTTATTCGTGAAACCGACATCAAACTCATACCTACGTTGAATGGACAGTACGTATATCTAAATGATGAAGATGTCACAACGGAAATCCGCTCCATGAAAGTAACAGAACTAGTAGCAAGAACGTCTACAATATCGGAAATACGCAAATTTCTTGTACATTTGCAGCAAAAAACTGCAAAGCTTAAAGGAATTGTCATGGATGGGAGAGACATTGGCACACAGGTCATACCCGATGCTGAAGTTAAAATCTTCTTAACTGCAAGTGTTCGTGTTCGCGCACAACGCCGTTTTCTTGAATTGAAAGAAATGGAAACATCTTTAACGATCGAAGAACTCATGGAATCTATTGAACGAAGAGACCGACAAGACATAGATCGATCTATTTCCCCCCTTACAAAAGCTGACGATGCCCTTCTTATTGACAGTTCCGATATGACAACTGAACAAGTGACCCAGATGATTATACGTTTGTGTCGTGCACAATTGGAGGAATGATGATGTTTTATTTTTTTTCACGTTGGGTACTTAAATTTTTTTTAATTATTCTTTTCAGAGTAAAAGTCCATGGCCTTCAAAACGAGCCTGCTTTAGGTCCAGTTGTCCTCTGCAGTAATCATAGAAGCCTCATCGATCCTCCACTGGTTGGATGTTTTTTAAATCGGAAGGTTCATTTTATGGCAAAAGCAGAATTATTTAAAATACCTATCTTTTCAAGTTTTTTAAGAAATTACGGCGTAATTCCCGTTTCCCGAGGCGGGATGAATATGGAAACGATAAAATCAGCAATTCGTACGCTCAAACAAGGAAACATGCTTGCTATATTTCCTGAAGGAACAAGGCAAAAAGGGAATGCACTAGGCGAAGGTAAGAAGGGTGCAGCAAGCTTGGTTTTTCGTAGTGGTGCGAAAGTATTGCCTGTCGCAATTGTTGGGGATTATAAATTATTTCAACCATTGAAGGTTGTTTACGGGGAATCTTTCGATGCATCAGCGTTTGCCGATTTGCCTCCGGCAGAACAACTTGATGCAATGACCCAAAAAATCATGTCTTCAATTCAAGCACTCATTGACCAAAATTCATAATTTTATCTGTATGTTTTTTGTGTGCATTTGATTTGTAGCGTATGAAAGTGGTATTTTTGAATTATACTACATGCATTAAATGGTTGTTTGCAAAATGAGGAGGTTATTTTATGGTGGAAGAGATCAATACGAATGAGAATGTAGAAAGTGAAGAAACAAGTAAAGAATCTGTTGATATGTCAGCTGTTTCGACGATCAAGAAGGGTGATACCGTAACAGGAACAGTAGTTAAAATCCATGATAAACAGGTTTATGTAGATGTTGGTTACAAATATGACGGTATACTTCAAGCCAA
Source organism: Paenibacillus sp. (assembly GCA_044353165.1). GTDB lineage: Bacteria > Bacillota > Bacilli > Paenibacillales > YIM-B00363 > JBILCM01. The sequence goes on along the minus strand of JBILCM010000011.1, from coordinate 27,817 downwards.
TGAATTATCATCTTTGCCTATTGAAGATATTTCTAGCTTTGTTCAAGTTGGGCAAGAAATGACCTGCAAAGTTTTATCGATTAATGATACGAAAGAAACACTGCTACTATCCAAAAGGTTGATCGACAATAACAAAGCATGGGATAGAATGCAACAACTGCTTGATAACAATGAAGGTTTTGAAGCGCAAATTGTTGATGCAGTGAAAGGTGGGTTGGTTGTTGATGTTGGTGTTCGTGGTTTTATTCCCGCATCCATGATCGAACGACAATTCATTGATGATCTTTCCATTTACAAAGGAAGAACTTTGGGGTTGAAAGTTAAAGAGATTGATAAACTCAAAAATAAGCTGATTCTTTCTCATAAAGATGTTGTCGAAGAACAGATGAAGGTAAAAAAGCAAGAAGTTCTGGAGAAAATTCAAACCGACCAAATTTTAGAAGGCACTGTTCAAAGATTGACGCCATTCGGCGTTTTCGTTGATTTGGGCGGGGTAGATGGCCTCATACATATTTCTGAATTATCATGGAATCACGTTGATCAACCATCTGAAGTTATTAAAGAAGGGGATAAGGTTAACGTTAAGGTATTAAAAATTGATCGTGCAAACGAACGTATCTCTTTAAGTTTGAAGGCTGCCACTCCAGGTCCTTGGGAAAATATCGGTCATGAATTAAAAAGTGGAGATACTGTGGAGGGCAAGGTAAAACGCCTTGTAGATTTCGGTGCTTTTGTTGAAGTTGCATCGGGCATTGAAGGATTGGTTCACATTTCTCACATATCGCATCGACGCATAGGCACACCTCATGAAGTCCTTAAAGTGGGTCAGATTGTGAATGTCAAGATCTTGGAGATCAATCCAGCTGAGAAGCGAATTTCACTTAGCATTAAGGAAACTGAAGTAGCACCAGAACCGTTGCGTCAAGAGCGACAATTTAAAGCCCAAAAGCAACAAATCGAATTGCCCGAGAATCAGAGTCTAAATCTTACTTTAGGGGAACGGCTAGGCGAAAAATTAAGCAAATTCAAGTAATCATAGGTAGAGGTGCTTAACGGATGAAGATAACTTCTCGCAAAATGGACCATGTACATTACGCGTTGTCCATTGGTCAGAATGGAATGAATGGTCTTCATGACATCCGCTTTATACACAACCCGATCCCTGAAACGTCTCTCAAAGATATTTCACTTTCTACTCGAATCGGCGATCTCACCATGAGTTCGCCGATTCTTATTAATGCGATGACAGGTGGTGCCGAAGAGACAGAAGTCATTAATTATGGTTTAGGTCTGGCGGCACATGAGACGGGAATCGCGATGGCCGTCGGTTCACAAATGTCAGCCATTCGAAATCACAATCTTTCAACCAGTTATCAATCAGCACGCAAGGCAAATCCCAACGGGATACTGTTTGCTAATTTAGGCAGTGAAGCTACCCCAGACCAAGCATTACGAGCTATCGAAATGATTCAAGCGGATGCGATCCAGATTCACTTGAACGTTGTTCAAGAACTCGTTATGCCTGAGGGTGACCGATCATTCAAAGGCATGCTTCAACGAATTGAATCCATTGCCAAACGAGTGGAAGTCCCTTTGATCGTTAAGGAAGTAGGTTTTGGCATGACGAAAGAAGCTGTTCTTAAAATTATGGATCTTGGAGTTGCTGCGGTTGATTGTGGTGGACGTGGCGGAACGAATTTTGCTGCAATCGAGAATGCAAGAAGGGATTATGAGTTGACATGCTTTAATTCGTGGGGGAACTGCACTTCTGTTTCACTGCTTGAAACTCTCGAATCAACGACATCCAATCGAGTCATCGCCTCTGGTGGAATTCGCAATGGAATGGAAGCATCAATCGCTTTATCAATAGGTGCTTCATGCGTTGGCATGGCAGGTGTATTTTTGCGAACATTAAAGGAATCTGGAACCGAAGCCTTAATTCAACAGATAAAACACACACTAGATGAGATTCGATTAATTATGGCTGCCTTGGGAGCTCACTCTATTCTAGATCTTCAAAAATCACCTCTATTTATTTCTGGAGAAACAGCCCAATGGTGTCAAGCAAGAGACATTGATATTCACAAATATGCAAGAAGAACAATTTGATCTTTTGGAGTAAATTATTACGAACCGAGTGATACTAATTGTACGTGAATACACTTGGGGGTTTTCATCTTGAATGCTGGCTTTATCTCATACATTCTCATTGTTATAACCCTCATTCTGATCAGTTTTGGATGGAAAACTCATACTCTTAGACAAATTTCGTTACAAACATCACTCTTTTTTATCATCCTCTGGGTTATCCTCTCCAACGTACAATGGTCAGCCCGTGATGCTTCAGGAGGAACTTTCGTTTTCATAGCCATTGCCTTTCTATTGTTTGCATTGTTGTGGAAAAAAACAATTCAGTTTCATTTCCTTTCAACGTTTACTTTTTCATTATTGCTGTGCACGCTATGTGTGATGATTCAATTTGTTGAAACGATATACCCTATGTCTGTCATTTTTCATTCTGACATTGATCCACTTGTGGCAGTTGTTTTGTTAATATTACTGTATTCAAATAATATAACAATTCAAATTATTATGGTTTCCATTACACTTGTTTTGGTTGATATTTATTGGGCATTGCTATACATGGAATGGAGTTCACCGGGGTTGGGAAGCCGCTATTTTCAGGATAAATGGTGGGTAACGATGTACTTCGTGCGAATCTCATCAGCAAGTTCACAAATGGTCGTCGCAAAAATTCGTTCATTTTGTTATGATAAAATATAGTTCATCACGTTAGGAGTGTACATATGTCGAGACCGATCGTCGCGATTGTGGGACGACCGAATGTAGGCAAATCAACCCTTTTTAATCGAATGATTGGGGAAAAGCTTGCAATCGTTGAAGATAAACCCGGGGTTACTCGGGATCGAATATACGGAAGCAGTGAATGGAACGGGGTCAAATTCAGCGTTGTAGACACAGGCGGAATCGAAATATACACAGAAGATGAACTGCTCAAACAGGTCAAGGCACAGGCGGAGTTGGCGGTTGATGAAGCAGATGTCATTCTCTTTGTAGCAGAAGGAAAGTCTGGAATTACACCGGCGGATGAAATCATCGCCCAAATGTTGTTTCGTTCCAATAAACCTATAGTACTTGCAATCAACAAAATGGACAATCCTGCAAAACATGAAGATGCATTTGAATTTTATTCGCTTGGTTTGGGAGATCCTATTGTCGTTTCAGGTACTCATGGGATAGGTATTGGAGATTTGTTGGATGAATTAGTTGAAAAAATGTCAAAAAAAGATTTTGAGGAGTACGGCGAAGATGTTATAAAAATTGCATGTATAGGTCGACCAAACGTCGGAAAATCCTCATTGGTGAACGCAATCTTAGGAGAAGAACGTGTCATAGTCAGTGATATTGCTGGAACTACACGAGATGCGATAGATACACCTTTTGAACGTGATGGCCAAAAATATGTACTAATAGATACAGCTGGTATTCGAAAACGTGGCAAGGTATATGAATCCACTGAAAAATATAGTGTAATGCGTGCAATGCAAGCGATTGAGCGCACCGATGTCGTACTCGTTGTTATCAATGGGGAAGAAGGTATCATCGAGCAGGACAAGCACATAGCAGGTTATGCACATGAAGCCGGTAGAGCTGTAATTTTCATTATCAATAAGTGGGATTTGGTTCACAAAGACGACAAAACGATGCAGCATTTCACTGAAAACTTCCGTAATCACTTTCAATTTATGTCATACGCACCTTTGTTATTTATATCAGCAGTTACAAAGCAACGACTTCATAAGTTGCTTCCCGTGATTCAACATGTAGCAGAACAACATGCTTTAAGAATATCAACGCATCTATTGAATGATGTATTGGCTGATGCCGTTGCCTTGAACCCTCCACCTAGTGATCAGGGGCGCAGACTTCGATTAAATTATATGACACAGATTACTGTAAAGCCGCCGAGCTTTGTAATCTTTGTGAACGATCCTGAGTTGATGCATTTTTCGTACGAAAGATACATTGAAAATCAAATCCGTAACGTATTTCCATTCGAAGGGACACCGATTCGATTGTTTCTGCGTCAAAAAAATGAAGGGGAGTCGTAAGGCATGTTAATCAATTATATCGTTGCCTCAGTTCTAGGTTATATGATTGGTTCCATTAGTTTTAGTTTTATTTTTGGGAGACTGTTTCGAGGGATAGATATTCGTAAACATGGAAGCGGGAATGCAGGTGCGACGAATACACTACGCATACTGGGGGTTGTTCCCGCGCTGATTGTACTTGCATTAGATATTGCCAAAGGTGTTCTCGCGGTTTGGATTGGCGGGTGGATCCATCCTGATGACATCATAATTCCTATATTATCGGGTTTAGCTGTCATATTAGGTCACAATTGGCCTATATTTTTTTCGTTCCGAGGCGGTAAAGGCATTGCAACAACGATCGGTGTCGTCGCTACACTCTGTTTGATTCCGGGTCTTGTCGCAGGATTTTTTGGGATTGCAGCAATTTTTATAACACGTTATGTTTCTTTAGGTTCATTGTTATTTACTTCCCTGCTACCTCTATCTTTACTATGGTTTGGTAGAGAAATGGAGTTGATCCTCTTTAGCATCGTAATTGCATTGTTGGCGCTATACAAGCACCGCGGCAACGTAGTAAAACTGCTTACAGGGAATGAAAATAAACTTTCTTTTCGCCGCGAAAGAACATGAGGGGAAATATGGGATGAGGAAAGTAACGCTGTTTGTTGCGGGCAGTTGGGGGACAGCTTTAGCATCTGTTTTAGCTGAACAACAAAGGGATGTCCTTATTTGGACACACAATGAACATCAAGCCCACGAAATCAATACAACTCACACAAATCGCAAATATTTCTCCGAATACATATTCCCAAACCCGATCCGGGCCACAACCAACATTGCGGAAGCTGTTGAATTTGGGGAAGTCTTATTGTTCGTAGCCCCTTCATCTGCAATGAGAGAGGTAGTTCGAAAAACGCGGAACTATGTTTTGCCCCATCAACTCATTATTCATGCAACAAAGGGTTTCGAATCAAACACGTTATTAAGAATGTCTGAAGTTATTGCATCTGAACTTCCACAGTGCAACCCCGAAGGTATCGTTGTATTATCGGGACCTAGCCATGCTGAAGAAGTGATTCGTCGCTGCCCTACGACAGTAGTCGTTGCCTCAAAGTTTCAACCTAACGCTGAAGCAACACAGGATTTATTTATTACTCCATATTTTCGTGTATACACGAATCCGGATGTTATAGGAGTAGAAGTGGCGGGTGCTCTAAAAAATATTATAGCGATCGGTGCCGGCATGTCCGATGGTCTTGGCTTTGGCGATAATGCAAGAGCAGCTCTGGTGACACGTGGTTTAACCGAAATAGCACGGCTAGGTGTTGCGATGGGCGCTAACCCATTAACATTCGCAGGATTAGCAGGAATAGGAGATTTGGTCGTTACTTGTACGAGTAAACATAGTCGTAATTGGCGTGCGGGGTATGAAATAGCAAATGGAAGCCCGTTAGATGTAGTTCTTAAGCAGATGGGCATGGTAGTTGAAGGTGTGCGCACCACGAAAGCAGCGATCGATTTAGCTGACCGTTATAAGGTCGAAATGCCTATAGCGACTCAATTGTATGCCGTCTTATTTGATGGTAAAAACCCTAGGGTTGCCGTTGAACAACTCATGGGGCGAGGGAAAACTTTCGAAATTGATGGCCATGCTGAAACTTTTATTCAAAAATAATTAATTTTTGAATCGATGTATTCGCCCAAACCTTCCGCAAACGATGAACATAAGATACAGAAATTGCGGAGGAGGCTAATTATGAGTGATCAGATCGGGAAAGATGTTCTAAACACAGTAAAAAAAAGAACCGGTAAATCCATCACCGAGAAGGACATTCACAAACTGGCGGGGCATATAAAACCTTCAACAGTAAAGAATGAGACAGAACTTAAAAAATTAATTCAACAAGTTTCCACAATGGCCGGAATACCCGTTTCAGAGACAACAACAAAAGAGATTATCACAGCCGTAAAGAAAAGTGGATTGAATGTAACGAATCTAGAACAATTGATGAAAACAATCATGAAAAAATAATGAATTATCCGAAAAACACCTTTAATTGTGGGGTGTTTTTTGTTGGTTGTTGGGAATATAAAGATTAGATATGTTATAATTTAACCTATAATGAATATTTTCAAGGGGTATGTTTGATATGAGTTCTCTTGACAAAATGTGGGCATCATTCGTTGCAATCGGTTTAATGGCTTTGGCTTCATTGCTGATAAGTTATGCAAGAACTCGACCAAAAGGTATATTACGCGGGATCATAACGTTCATCGCATTCCTGTTGTTTATACCCATATTATTGTATGCACTTGTGTCGATCATGTAATGTTTTGGAACCACGGAGGGTTACGGAGTGTTAATGATTAAGGGTCGTACTAAGAGAGCAACATTAGATATTCAAATTGGAAAAACAATTCTAGACCACGCCATGTTGCACAATATTGATTTTGATTTTTCCTGTAAACGGGGGACTTGTGCCCGATGTCGTTGTTTTGTCCAAGAAGGTATAGATCTATTGTCGAAACCAACAGACCTCGAACTTGATTGTCTTGACGAGGAAGAGATTCAAACAGGATATAGGTTAGGTTGTCAAGCAAAAGTAATGAATGTCGGAAATATTAATGCAATTAATAAAACATATTTTTAATTTGAGGTGTTCAAAGTGAATATTCCAGCATTGCTGGAACAGACCATTGTAGCGATTGATTCGTATTGGAATCATAATGATGTGCCTTGGTTAATTGGAGGAAGTTGCGGTTTGTTGCTGCAAGGAATCCCAATAGGTTCAATGCCAAGGGATATAGATATATATGTGGATTATTCTAATTCTGGGATTCTTCATGAAAATTTAAAGCATTTTGCGGTTGATGAACCAGCATATAGTAAGACGGATCGGTATTGTTCTGTATTGTCACATTACAAAATTTCAGGTGTAACGGTCGAACTTGTTGCTGGATTCGAAGTAAGAGTTCCTGGAGCAACTTATTTAATTGACATTCGCGACACGATGGTTCCTTTAGCAACGGAAGTTCACCTTTCGGGTGTAAGTGTGATGGTCATGCCAATGGCACATGAATTCATATTTAATTTAATGCGCGAACGGCCAGATCGATACCTCATTATTTCGAATTACATGAGAAAACATTTGCATGAAACAATTCCTGCTTTAAGAGAAATTGTTCGAAAAAATCAGTTTGATGAAGCTTGGATCCATCGTTTGAGCCATCTTCTCCAAATCGAGCATAAGTCGTTATTATAAAGTATTGGGGATGCATTATGCTTGAAGTAACATTTTTGCCCGGGAATCATAAAATCAATGTCCGACCAGGGACCTCCATTCTAGCAGCAAGCCGTAAAGCTGGTGTACACATTCGTTCACGTTGTGGTGGTGTCTCAGGTTGCTTAATGTGTAAAGTGACAATAAAAACACCAAGTGCATTAGAGAAAATAAAAGACAGTGAACGAAGAAAGTTGGGGAGTTTAGTTCATGAAGGTGTGAGATTGGCTTGTCAGGCTTGTATCCTTACTGATGTTGTTGTCCAAATTCCGGAGGACCCGATGAGGGCAGCGGTTCGACGACAGATGGAGTTAATGAAAAATGAAGAGGGGGGTACATTGTGGTGAACGTTGTAATCAAACATTTTTTGATTCTGTTTTTGTTAGTAGTTTTTACATCGGGCTGTATGTACAGTGAAGAAATCGAACGTCAAAAAGACAACCCAGCGTTTGTGAATGAGGAAATTAATCGAGTTCAATCCGCCGTTGAAAATTACTTCGAAAAAAATAAAACTTATCCAATAAAGAATAGTACAGAAGCCACTCCTATTTACGAAAAATACATACTTGATTTAAGAAAGTTGATACAATCGCAATTGTTAAGCAGTATTCCAAAGAATGCATTCGAGAACGGAGGTAAATACTATTATTTACTTTTAACCCCGGAAACTTCACCCAAAGTAAAACTTATGGATATATCCATTTTCCAACAAGCAGATGAATTGCAGAAGAAAGTGAATCGATATGCATTATCGCATGATGGGAAATTACCGTTTGGCAGCAAAATATCAACAGGTTTTTATTCGTTGGATTTTAAGCTTCTTAATTCGAATGAAGAACAAATTCAAAGTATGTATTCAGAAAATTTCCTGCCTTTTTTATTGAGTGATTCAGGAGATGTTGTGATAGATTATGGTTTAGAAATTTATAATTTGTTGCAAAAACAAAATCAACGTGAATATAACTCTAAACTAGATTTAAGGACATTTTTAATTGAAAATTCACCGTATGTTCCTGTCAAGTCATATCCCTATTACTGGCTCAATGGCGAACCGCAAATAACTTCTCCGAACAAATAAGGTTTTTCACTGCCGTCATGCATTTTTTCTTGCATGTCGGTTTTTTTTGTGATGAAACAGATGGCATAATCAAGAAAAACATACATATATTTTTTACTAGTCCATTTGTATGTACGAGTTTTAAAGATACTATGAACTGGAGGAGTAATCATTGGAAAAAATTGATATTTTTAAAGACATTGCTGAACGGACAGGCGGCGATATTTACCTGGGTGTTGTAGGTGCTGTCCGCACGGGTAAATCAACATTCATCAAGCGGTTCATGGAAACGATCGTGCTACCAAACATGTTAAACGAAGCAGAACGAGCTCGTGCGATTGATGAACTTCCACAAAGTGCATCTGGAAGAACCATTATGACAACAGAACCTAAGTTTGTACCAAATCATGCTGTCAAAGTTTCTGTAACAGAGGGACTAGAAGTGAATGTAAGGATGGTGGATTGTGTAGGTTATACCGTTCTGGGTGCAAAAGGTTACGAGGATGAGAACGGTCCGAGGATGGTTTCTACGCCTTGGTTTGAGGATCCGATCCCTTTTCAAGAAGCTGCCGAAATAGGCACTCGAAAAGTGATACAAGAGCACTCTACGATTGGTGTTGTTGTAACGACTGATGGTTCGATATCCGATATTCCTCGCACATCTTATGAAGATGCTGAGCGGCGTGTTGTGGACGAACTAAAAGAAGTCGGAAAGCCTTTCATTATGATTATTAACTCGACAAACCCGAACCATCAAGAGACGATACAATTACGGAATGAACTTGAAAGACAATATGACATACCTGTTATTGCATCAAGTGTTGCAACGATGACGGAAGAAGAGATTTACGGGTGTTTGCGGGAAGCGCTCTATGAATTTCCCGTTCATGAAGTCAATGTCAACTTGCCTAGTTGGGTGATGGTATTAGATGAGAAACATTGGCTACGAGCCAGTTTCGAAAAATCAGTAAGAGAAACGGTTAAAGACATCCGACGTTTACGAGATGTAAATCGTGTTGTAGGATTTTTCGGAAATTATGATTTTATAGAGCGAGCAGGTTTATCAGGTATGAATATGGGTCAAGGTGTGGCAGAAATTGATTTATATGCTCCAGACGAATTATACGATAACATTCTGATGGAGGTCGTGGGTACAGAAATAAGAGGTAAGGATCATTTGTTACAATTGATGGTAGAATTCACACATGCAAAACGTGAATACGACCGGTTCTCTGAATCTTTGGAAATGGTTAAAAATACAGGATATGGTATTGCAGCCCCTTCTCTTGAAGAAATGACACTTGATGAACCTGAACTCATTCGGCAAGGATCACGATTTGGTGTTAGACTTAAAGCGACTGCGCCATCAATCCATATGATTCGAGTTGATGTTGAAAGTGAGTTTGCGCCCATCATAGGAACAGAAAAACAATCGGAAGAGCTTGTACGTTACTTAATGCAAGATTTTGAAGAAAACCCTGTGAAAATATGGGAATCAGACATCTTTGGTCGTTCACTTCATTCAATTGTAAGGGAAGGTATTCAAGGCAAGTTAACGATGATGCCTGATAACGCGCGATATAAATTACAGGAAACCTTGGGACGAATAATTAATGAAGGATCAGGAGGGTTGATCGCAATTATCCTATGATGCTGATCGGCAGACTACCAATATGGAGTCTGCCATCTTTAATTTTAAATCATGTTACATGAAAACCACAAGTAACTTGCCTTTCTCGACAGTAATGTTTTATGATATTATCAACTTTACGTATAAAGTTGAACAAATTCGTAAAAACCATGAGTAAGTAGGATGTGCCTGTCGAGGAGGTGATTGGTATGAACAAAACGGATTTGATTTCAAAGGTTGCTGATTCGACGGGACTTTCAAAGAAGGAAGTTACGACCGTGGTTGAGGCGGTTTTTGACTCCATCACGGAAGCTATGCACCAAGGGGAGAAAGTACAACTTGTAGGTTTTGGTAATTTTGAAGTTCGGGAACGAATGGCTCGCAAAGGACGCAATCCACAAACCGGTGAAGAAATTGACATTGCAGCAAGCAAAACTCCTGCTTTTAAACCGGGTAAAGCATTAAAAGAGGGAATAAAATAAAGGAAAATTATACATATCTTAACTGATAATATAAAAAACCGTGATACTTTTCAGTTCACGGTTTTTTATATCATTGTTAACTTTACATTCCTTTGGAACCCGTTTATAATAACTTTTGTTGTAAAATATCGGGGTATGGCGCAGTCTGGTAGCGCGCACCCTTGGGGTGGGTGAGGCCGTGGGTTCGAATCCCGCTACTCCGATAATTCAACATCATTTCAACATTTTTTTATTGAATCATTCATATTTTGGGGGTGTATCCATTGGAAACTGCTAACAACGACTATATTGTTGTCAAGGCCAAAGAGAATGGGGTTCATGTCATTGGATTAACCCGTGGAGCAGACACCAGATTTCATCATACAGAAAAATTAGATCGTGGCGAAGTGATGATTGCCCAATTCACAGCTCATACATCAGCTATGAAAATTCGTGGGAAAGCAATCATTATGACCAAATACGGTACAGTCGAAACCGATACTTAACATAAGATGAATCAAACAGGCACAGCCTGTTTTTTTTTTCATAATCCATTTTTACATTGTCTGAACCGTGCTTCTTCCCCTCTTACTATGTTATAATGGCAATACTTATCATGTTTCAGTCAAAGTCATGTATCGGAGGGCTATTCATTTCATGGATACATTCGCAATTTCAACTAAGAAATATATTGAACATGATATGATACGCAGTTACACTGTACTTCCTGAATTTCCAGAGCTAAGAACTAATATTCTGCGATTATTTTTAAAATATGGTTCAAAACTCACGATAAAACTTCATGTTCAAGAGACAATAGCCATGGCTATATACCTGGTTCAACTCGGATTGGATACGCACGAATTTGTGACGAACCAAGAAGATGAACGCAGAAGACAGATGCAAGTTTTAGCGGGTGATTATTTCAGTAGCAGATTTTATCAATTGCTTTCACAGTCAGGAAAAATTGATGCGATCCGATCTTTATCACAATCGATTTGTGAAGTGAATCAATTGAAAACAGACCTATATCTACGCGCCAAAAAACTCATATTGTCAACTGATGAATATGTTCAAATCATGGTTGAAATTAAAACACGTCTTTTTCTTTCATTAACGAATTGGATGGAAGATATTTACCGTTTAACTTGTCCTTCTTTATTTCGTCTTGTAGCTGAATGCGAGATCATTGCCTATGAATTGACAAGAACACGCCCTGACAATATTAAGGATGGCTGGTTATACTGGTATGTTTTACAGAATGGAACACGAGATGAAATAGATGGCATTACTCAAAATATTGTGGATGATCATGTATTGCAGTCTATTTTTTCGAAATATAATATCATCGAAAAACTATTTCAAATGTTAACGATGAAAATAACAGAACTTCGTAAACTTATTTGTTCAAGTGAATTGGACAAGTTCTCCAGTCAACTTGAACTTCTACTGGAACCGATATTTATTCAGCAAAAAACAGTTTCAGTGTTAAAAGAAATTTGAGGTGATTGATTTGAGTACGATGAACAAGGAACAACATGTTCACGCTGTTTTTGAAAGTATAGCGTCAAATTATGATTTTATGAATGATGTTTTAAGTTTTGGTCGCCATCGAGCTTGGAGATCTTTCACAATGCAGAAGATGTCTTTGGCAGAAGGACAAACCGCAATTGATCTTTGTTGTGGGACTTGTGATTGGACAATCGCACTTGCAAAAGCAAGCCGTAATGGGCCTATTGCAGGTCTTGATTTCAGCAAAAATATGCTGAGTTACGGACAACAGAAAATTAATGAATTGAAATTAGATAAACAAATTGCTTTGGTGCACGGCAATGCTATGATGTTGCCATATCAGAACAACTCATTTGATTATGCAACAATTGGCTTTGGGTTGCGCAATGTACCGGACATTGATGTTGTGCTCTCTGAGATGACGCGAGTAGTCAAACCAGGAGGCAAAGTGGTTTGTCTCGAATTATCCAAACCTACTGCAGAGCCATTCCGTTCAATGTATTATTTTTATTTTGAACGAATCTTGCCGTTGTTAGCAAAATGGTTTGCAAAAAAATACAATCAATATAAATGGCTACCGGAATCACTCATCGCGTTTCCGAACAAAGAACAATTATCGCAAAGATTCGAATTGGCGGGATTAAAAAATATTGAATCGTATTCACTCACACTTGGTATTGCTGCACTGCACATCGGTACGAAGACATAGAAATATAAACTTACATTTGCTTGTAATCGAAATTAACATTAAACTTAATGCAAAAACATACCATAATGATTCGGGTGAACGAATGAGGGCTCTGCAGTTATACGGCAAAATGAATGATGAACTACAATTTATTGAATCCCAACTAGAACAATGCATGTATTCTGAGAATGTTGACCTCAATGAATCCTCCAATCATTTGTTGCGTGCAGGAGGCAAACGACTTCGACCCGTGTTTGTGTTAATTTCAGGTCAATTTGGTAAGTATGATATTGAACGACTCTCACAAATCGCTGTACCTTTAGAATTGATTCATATGGCAACCTTGGTACATGACGATGTGATTGACAATGCAAGGACAAGAAGAGGTCAACTTACTGTAAAAGCCAAGTGGGATGAACGTATTGCAATGTACACAGGTGACTTTATCTTTGGTAAAGCATTGACGATTGCATCGAAACTAGAACATTCTGAAATTCACAAAATCTTATCTAAATCCGTAGTGCAAATGGTAATCGGCGAGATTGAACAATTAAGACTTCTGAATAACCTAGATCAATCTATTCGTGAGTATCTTTTAAGAATTCGTCGTAAAACTGCATTATTGATTGCAATATCTTGTCAATTGGGTGCGTTGGCATCAGGCGCACCAGAAAAAATTGCGCAACTACTTTACTCTTATGGATACAATGTGGGTATGGCATTCCAAATTCGCGATGACATATTAGATATGAATGGAACCGAAAAACAACTAGGAAAACCACCTGGAAGTGATTTGAAGCAAGGAAACATAACACTTCCTATTTTGTACGCAATTCGAGATCAACAGACCCGTGAAATTGTCAAAAAGGCTTTGTCGAAGACCGATAAAGAGTACGAAGAAAATCTTCGTAAAGCCATTTTATCAATACGAGCTAGTTCGGGAATACAGCAAGCAACTGTTTTGTCACAGCGTTACATTCACAAAGCAATATCCGTTCTTGAAAAATTGCCTGAAATTCAGGCAAAGAAAGATCTTAAGTTGATCGCTAATTTTATTGTTGATCGCGCTTATTAGCAAAAATATACTTTGGAGGTAAGATCAATGCAAAAAACATTTTTAATGGTAAAGCCTGATGGTGTGCAAAGAAGTTTGGTCGGAGAAATTACGTCAAGATTTGAACGGAAAGGTTTTCAATTGATTGGCGCCAAATTGATTGTTGTCACGCGTGAACAAGCTGAATTTCACTACGCAGAGCACAAAGAAAAACCTTTTTTTGGCGAACTTGTTGATTTCATTATTTCTGGCCCTGTGTTTGCAATGGTATGGCAAGGGGATGATGTTATTGCTTTGTCTCGATTGTTAATGGGCAAGACGAACGTGATGGATTCTGCTCCAGGCACTATTCGTGGTGATTATGCGGCACATACACCACGAAATTTAATTCACGGTTCAGATTCCCCCGAAAGCGCAGAACGTGAAATTTTTAATTTCTTTACTCCAGATGAATTGATTCAGTACGATCGTTCTATTGGAAATTGGATATAAAATTTTGTTAATTAATGTATAACTTTAAGTTTGACGCAAATACTATCCATTACAGGCCGTCAACAAAAGTGTCATCACTTTAAAAAAACGGTCGGGAGGCAGGGTTGGTATGGACAAACGGAAAGTGATTACCGCTTATTGTCATGGATTTCTGACGATTCAAGAATGTGCGCAAATATTAGGCATTGATGCACCACACATTATAAAGATGGTTCATGATCCTCTAATGGATGATTATAAATCAATCAATTTAACTCAAACAAAAGCTTCATCTATTTAAAACGAATGAGTCAATTTTGACTCCCCGGGTTTATCAATCCCGGGGTTTTTCTTGTAATGTAAAGGAAGCTAGACTATAATAAACAATTATTCATAATATATTTTGATTCATAATCTCTTCAAACGGGGGAACTTTGTAGTGAGGTTTTTAACGGCAGGAGAAACGCACGGACCACAATTAACAGCGATTATTGAAGGTATACCTAGTAATTTGTCGTTGACAGCGGAAATGATAAATGAACAATTGGCTAGAAGGCAGAAAGGATATGGCCGCGGTAGACGAATGCAAATCGAGAAGGACGAAGTCGAAATCGTAGGTGGAGTGCGTCATGGACGAACGACCGGTGCCCCGATTGCCCTTGTTGTTCATAATCACGATTGGAAAAATTGGACAAAGGTCATGGGTATTGAACCTATGGATGAGGACTCAGAAGTAAAGCGACGTGTGAATCGCCCTCGCCCAGGTCATGCGGACTTAAATGGGGGATTAAAATACAATCAGAAAGATCTTCGTAACATTCTTGAGCGCTCAAGCGCTAGGGAAACTACGGTGCGCGTGGCAGTCGGGGCCGTTGCTCGTCAGTTGTTAAGTCAATTTAATATCCGTGTGGCTGGCCATGTCATTCGAATCGGTGAAGTGGAGGCTCCTCCAGTATGCGTGCCGTTGGACGAACTGATAACTTTAACTGAAAAATCACCCGTTCGTGTAAGCGACCAAAAAACAGAACACCTTATGATAAATCTAATCGATGTTGCTAAAGCAGACGGGGATACGTTGGGCGGTATTGTCGAAACAATTGTCGAAGGTGCTCCAGTAGGGTTAGGTTCACATGTCCAATGGGATCGTAAACTTGATGGACGTATTTCACAAGCTGTTGTTTCTATTCAAGCTTTCAAAGGCGTAGAATTTGGGATTGGTTTTGAAGCCTCAAAATGCAACGGCTCTAAAGTACATGATGAAATTAAATATGATCATAACAATGGATTTTATCGCGCATCCAATCGTGCTGGTGGATTTGAAGGAGGGATGACGACTGGCGAACCCATTGTTGTTAGGGGCGTAATGAAACCTATATCTACGCTTTATAAACCGCTTCAAAGCGTTGATATCGACACGAAGGAATCATTCACTGCCCAAGTTGAACGATCTGATACATGTGCAGTTCCAGCTGCGAGTGTGATTATGGAGAACGTAATCGCATGGGAAGTGGCTAATGCGTTCCTTGAAAAATTTGGTGGAGATTCTGTTGAAGAAATACAAAGAAATTATAACGCATACTTGGAACAAGTAAGGAGTTATTAACATGGAAGTCGCGCCCACTAGAGAAGTGAAAGTCGATTTGGGTGAGCGTTCTTATCCGATTTATATTGGTGAAGATCTGTTAAGCCTACTTGGAGAAAAAGCTAGATTTCATAATTTATCTACTCAATCACCGATTCTCATTGTAACTGATGTCAATGTGGGTTCCCTATATCTAAGTAAGACTCAAAGCACACTTCAAAAATACGGATATACAATTGCTACCCATGTCGTTTCTGCGGGTGAGTCTAGCAAATGTCTAGGAGAATTGGGGAGTATTGTAACATCTGCACTTGAGGCTAAACTTGATCGCGACTCGACTATCATAGCTTTAGGTGGTGGTGTGGTAGGGGATCTGGCGGGTTTTGCTGCGGCAACATATATGCGGGGAATACGTTTCATACAAATACCAACAACACTATTGGCACACGACTCAAGTGTAGGTGGGAAAGTTGCCGTAAATCATCCTTTGGCTAAGAACGTTATTGGAGCTTTTCATCAACCTGCTTTTGTTTTGTATGACACAACAACTTTAAAAACTCTTTCGATTCGAGAAGTTCGTTCCGGCCTTGCAGAAATTATCAAACATGGTTTCATCCATGACGAGTCTTTTGTATCCTGGTGTGAAAATAATATTGATAAACTTCTTACACTTGATGCAGATGCATTGTCTTATGCAATTCACGCGGGATGTAGCATTAAAGCTTGGATTGTATCTCAAGATGAGAAAGAGAGTGGATTGCGCGCTTTTCTTAATTTAGGTCACACGATTGGTCATGCATTAGAATCAGTGGCAGGTTATGGAGAGTTAACACATGGCGAAGCTATCTCTATTGGTATGTGTGGAGCGGCATTACTTTCCAGCCGTTTAGGCGTTGCCTCAGATCATGTTTTTACATATACAGAGGGTTTGATTAAGCGATTTGGTTTACCAACGGTAATACCAGAACGATATGCAACTGATGCCATTATGGATGCTATGCTGCATGACAAGAAATTCCGTGGAGGTCAAATGGTGTTTATTTTACCCAACTCCATCGGTAAAGTTCATATTCACAAAGGAATTCCTGTGGAAGAGGTTCGTGTAGTTGTTGATTTATTGAAGGAGGGGGAACGTTCTCATGTACGTTAGGGGAATTCGCGGTGCTATTACGGTGGAACATAATGAGGAACAACATATATTACACGCCACAAAAGAATTGCTTCATTCCATGATTGTAGCCAATGCATTCACACCAGATCAGATTGGAAGCGTATTAATAACCGTAACATCAGACTTGGATGCCACATTCCCTGCTCGTGCGATACGAAATATGGATGGCTGGGATCTTGTTCCGTTGATGTGTGCATTAGAAATTCCTGTAAAAGGGGCGTTACCGCGTTGTATTCGTTTAATGGTCATGGCGAATACGAATAAACAGCAATCTGAGATTGAACACATCTATTTAAAAAATGCCATATCATTGCGTCCGGATCTATCCAATCGTTGACGAATTTGCCTTGAGTAATGTATATTAAGCTTAGTCGAGTGTATATAATCCGTATTGAGTTGAGCACAGTTGAGAAGAGCCGAGTTATCTTTTGCAAATTGTAAGTTTACTTACAATTCCTGCTCAAGTTACGATTTCCTATTCTTTTCTATTGTACTCTAAGGCCTCTACGGTATGTAGGGGCTTTTCATTTGAAAAAATTGATCTATTTTGCAACACTGAAACTATAAGATGGAGGAAATAATATGAATGAGTTAAGTTTTGCACAATTTCGAACATTATCTCATCAATACAATTTGATACCTATAACTCGGACTCTTCTTGCTGATATGGAAACACCCATACGTGTGTTTCATCAATTCTCTGAAGATCCCTATGCTTTTCTGTTAGAAAGTGTGGAAGGTGGAACCAATTGGGCACGTTACTCGTTCATCGGGATGGACCCATTCTTACTTGTTCGCGGTAAATCTGGAGTTATGGAAGTAGAGAAACAAGGGTTTACTACAACTCATGAGGATGATCCGATTCATTTTTTGCGAAAATTACTGTCAAATTATCACAGTCCACCAATGGAAGGTTTTCCGCGATTCATGGGTGGAGCTGTAGGTTTTTTTGGATATGATTTGTTAAGGTATTATGAAAAAACAATACCGCCTCATCGTATAGACGATCTATGCATGGCTGATGTTCAATTTATGTTTTGTGATCAATTAATTGTATTTGATCATCTGAAGCAGCAAATGTTAATTGTCGCCAATGCACATGTGCCTGATCATGCTTCTGATCATGAACTCGTTTCATCATACGAACAAGCCATTAAAAAAATAGAAGCATTAATCAAACGACTTACACAACCAAGTTTCCAAACAGGGATCGGATTTTCAAACAACACTTCATTAAAAACAATACCCATACAACCGGAAGAAGTTCGGTCGAATGTATCAAAAGAAGATTTCCTAAGCAATGTCCAAAGAGCGAAAGAATACATTCGTGCGGGTGACATTTTTCAAGTCGTGCTTTCGCAACGTTTTGAGATCAAAACGGATGTATCTCCCATACAAGTATATCGAGTTCTGCGAATTTTAAATCCATCGCCATATATGTATTATTTAAAGATGGGACAAGACCGGATCGTGGGCACATCACCTGAGTTATTGGTTCGAGTTGAGAACGGCACTGTTGCAACAAGACCCATTGCAGGAACACGTCCTCGTGGAAAAACCCCCGAAGAAGATAAACAGTTTGAAAAAGATTTGTTGTCTGATGAGAAAGAGCTAGCGGAACATCTCATGCTTGTTGATCTTGGTCGTAATGACATAGGTCGTGTAGCTGTTCCTGGAACCGTCAAAGTAGATGCTTATATGGACATCGAGCGTTATTCGCACGTCATGCATATCGTCTCAAACGTAACAGGTCAATTAAGAAATGATCGTGATTTTTACGATGCTTTCTTGTCTTGTATGCCTGCAGGAACAGTATCCGGTGCACCTAAGCTTAGAGCGATGGAAATCATCGCCGAATTGGAGAACGAAGCAAGAGGGACGTATGCCGGTGCAATTGGTTATCTCGGATTTTCGGGTAATCTTGATACATGTATAACGATTCGTACAATTGTTTTTCGAAACAAGAAGGCCTATGTTCAAGCAGGCGCAGGAATTGTGAGTGATTCCATCCCGGAAAAAGAGTATGAGGAAACATTTAATAAAGCAAGGGGAATGCTAACCGCGATCCGAACAGCTGAGAAATGTTTCGAAGAGGTTGCGCCTCCGAAAGGAATAGTAAATCAAGACTATTTTTGAGAAGGGAGTATGGTGACAATGACGGTTCCGTCCATTATGCAGAAAGCTTTGAATCAATTAATTTTAGGACAATCTCTATCCAATCAAGAGGCGAAATTGATTATGGAAATGATAATGGAAGGTGATGCATCGCCTGCACAAATTGGAGCGCTTCTGACTGCACTTCGTATCAAAGGTGAGTCAGTAGAGGAAGTAACTGGATTTGCACAAGGGATGCGTGAGAAGGTCAAGCGCGTTGAGACTGTGAACATAGGGTTGCTGGATACTTGCGGCACCGGCGGAGACGGAATGCACACATTTAATATCTCAACAGCATCAGCTATTGTTGCTGCAGCAGGCGGGGTGCGTGTTGCAAAGCATGGAAATCGCGCGATGTCTAGCAGAAGTGGCAGTGCAGATGTGCTTGAAGCGCTTGGTGTGAATATAGCGATTGAACAAGAGCAAGCGGCTTTGTGTTTGCAAAAAATAGGAATATGTTTCATGTTTGCACAAATTTATCACCCATCCATGAAATATGCAGCCGCCCCAAGAAAGGAGCTTGGCTTTCGCACAGTGTTTAATCTCTTGGGCCCGCTAACAAATCCGGCAGGTGCTGATCGTCAATTACTTGGCGTATATGATAGAACAAAGACAGATTTGATGGCGAAAGTTCTAAATCAATTGGGTGTAGTTAAGGCACTGGTAGTCAGCAGTTATGACGGACTTGATGAAATCAGTGTATCTGCTTCAACAAAAATTACACAATTGGACAATGGTAGCATTACAACGTTCGATATCTCACCAGAAGATCTGGGATTGCGTTCCTACGATGTTTCTGAATTAATGGGCGGTGATGCGTATGTCAATGCAGAAATTATCCGTAATGTATTATCAGGCGCACACGGAGCTCATAGAGATGTTGTACTTGCCAATGCAGGTGCCTGTTTTTATATTTCGGGGATAGCAAGCACCTTAAAAGAAGGTATTCAGCATGCAATAAGAGCTATTGATACGGGTGCCGCAGCAGAAACGTTGAGTAAATTGGTCTCTACAACGAAGGAGTTTAGTCATGTATCTTGAAAAAATTGTTGCTGACAAAAAAGAAGAAGTGCATGCACTGAAAACAATCACCGGTTTTAAAGTCATTGAAAAATCAATTTTAAATCAGCCTCCAACAAAAAAATTTCGACAAGCATTACAACGTCCAAACCGTCATGAAATGGGATTAATAGCCGAAATCAAGAAAGCTTCGCCTTCCAAAGGATTAATTCGTTCAGACTTTGACCCAGTACAACTGGCACAGGCATATGATTCGGCAGGAGCCGATTGTTTATCCGTATTAACAGATCAATTGCACTTTCAAGGCTCGAATGCCTATCTTCAATTGGTGCGGGATTCTGTTCAATTACCTATCTTACGCAAGGATTTCACTATTGACCCGCTTCAAATTTATGAAGCTAGAGCAATAGGTGCGGATGCAGTGCTCTTGATAGTTGCCATCTTAACAAAACAAGAAATGAAAGAGATGATTTCTCATGCATCAGATTTAAATTTAGATGTGCTTATCGAAGTACACGATAGGCATGAACTTGAAATGGCTTTGGAATTGGATGCATTCTTGATTGGCATCAACAATCGAAATCTTCGAACTTTCGCGACCGATATAACAATAACGCAACAATTGGCATCAATCATCCCGAATGATCGATTTATTGTTAGTGAGAGCGGCATATCTAAACCCGATGATTTGCTGTATCTTCATTCTGTTGGTGCGAGGGCTTTTTTGATCGGAGAACATTTTATGCGTCAACACGATGTTTCCAGCGCAGTTACATCTCTGATGGGACCGAAAAAAATATGATGCCCCCATATCTTAAAATATGTGGCATTCGCCAGTTATCGACGGCAGCTATGATCACAAAGTATAATATTGATTACATTGGCTTTGTTTTTGCTCCTAGCAAACGACAAGTGTCACCTCTTGAAGCTCAACTAATAGCGAGCCAAATGAAGTTAGAAAGTACCAAGCAACGTTTTGTTGGTGTTTTTGTTAATCCTTCTGTTGAACATTTGATCGAAATTACGGATTCCATCCCGTTAGATGTTGTTCAATTGCATGGTCAAGAACCAGCCTCATTGATTCGCGAGTTTAAATCAAAAAGAATGAATATTCAAGTGTGGAAAGCTATTGGTTTGATTGACCAACAAGAGGACACGCCCGAAATCATCAATGCAAAACTTTCGCCATACTTAGGGCTTATCGACGCCCTTCTTCTCGATGCTTATGATCCCTTGGTCGGCGGGGGAACGGGTCGCGCATTTCAATGGGAAAGAATACCCGCATATGCAGATTGGTTAAGAAAAAACGGAATTTTATTATTTATAGCTGGGGGACTCCATCCACATAACATTTCAAGTTTGCTTTCAGCATATGGTCCTGAAATTGATGGAATCGATGTGTCTAGCGGCGTTGAAACAGACGGAATGAAGGATTTGGATAAAATACGAATTTTTACAGAGAGGGTGAAATTTCAATGAGTATATCCAATGTCCCTGATCAACACGGACGATATGGAAAATTTGGTGGACGCTATGTACCTGAGACGCTAATGAATGCTCTTATTGAATTAGAGGAGGCTTACACTCATTATTCAAAGGAACCCACATTCCAAGCCGAAATGAGAATGTTATACCAACAATACACGGGCCGTCCTACACCATTGTATTATGCACAACGGTTAAGTGAGTATCTTGGTGGGGCAAAAATTTTTTTAAAACGGGAAGATTTAAATCACACAGGAGCACACAAAATTAACAATACCATTGGACAAGGTTTACTTGCGAAACGAATGGGCAAACGCAAAGTAATTGCAGAGACCGGTGCAGGACAGCATGGCGTTGCATCTGCAACCGTCGCATCCTTACTTGGTCTGGAATGCAAGGTATTTATGGGTGAGGAAGATACGCGCAGACAACAGTTAAACGTCTTCCGAATGAATTTGTTGGGCGCTGAAGTTATTGCAGTCACTTCTGGAACGAAAACACTTAAGGATGCAGGTAATGAAGCTTTGCGTTACTGGGTGAGCCATGTAGAGGATACCTTCTATATACTAGGTTCCGTTGTAGGTCCGCATCCTTATCCTATGATGGTCCGTGATTTTCAACGGATTATTGGCGATGAAACCAAAAAACAAATTCTAGAAATTGCGGGTAGACTCCCCGATGCTGTAGTTGCATGTGTTGGGGGAGGAAGTAACGCAATCGGCATTTTTTATCCATTCGTGGACGATCTTAATGTAAAGTTGATTGGAGTAGAAGCAGCAGGTGATGGAATCGATACGAACCGCCATGCTGCCACGATGACTCATGGCAAACCAGGCGTGTTTCAAGGTTCGATGAGCTACTTACTACAAGATATGAATGGACAGGTTCAGGCTGCCCATTCAATTTCAGCGGGTTTAGATTATCCGGGTATTGGTCCAGAGCATTCCTACTTAAAAGATGCAGGCCGCGCAACGTATGTTCCTGCTACGGATCACGAAGCTCTAGAAGCATTAAAATTACTTTCACTGAAAGAAGGAATTATTCCCGCCCTTGAAACGGCGCATGCCATAGCACATGTGACGAAATTAGCCCCAACGATGAATAAGGATCAAATCATTGTCATCAACTTATCTGGCCGCGGCGACAAGGATGTAGAATCTATCATGAGATACATGAAAGGAGAGAATCAAAACAATGAACGACATTGATGAAACATTCTCCCGACTAAAAAAAGATGGATCAACCGCGCTCATTCCGTTCTTAACTGTTGGTGATCCTGACATTGAAACGACTGTAGCTTTAATACATGAACTCGCTTCTGCTGGGGCAGACATGATTGAATTAGGTGTTCCTTATTCGGATCCGCTCGCCGATGGCCCTGTTATTCAACGAGCTTCTGAACGTGCTCTATCAAAAAAAATAACAACATTAATTGATGTCATCCAAGTTGCCCAATATTCTAGGGAAAACGGTATAAACATTCCATTCATTCTGTTCACGTATTATAATCCGGTTTTGCAACAAGGAGTTGAACGCATTTTTCAACTTTTACAATCACATCATATCTCAGGAATCATTATTCCCGATCTTCCATTCGAAGAGGATCATGAGATCCGCCTTATCGCCGACAAATATGGGATTCATCTGATTCCGCTTGTTGCACCGACATCGCAACAACGAATTGAGAAGATTGTGAGGCAAGCGAGAGGATTTGTTTATTGTGTTTCTTCACTAGGTGTCACAGGCGAACGGACTGCTTTCTTCTCCGATATAGACCATTTTCTTGATCAAGTTCGTCGTGCTTCTTCAGTACCTTTAGCTGTTGGATTTGGTATTTCCTCTCGTGAACAGGTGGAAAAATTTGAGAAAAAGTGTGATGGTGTTATCGTAGGTAGCGCCATTGTTCGTCAGATCGAAAAACATCTAGTGAATAATGAACTTGGTATCGATCGTGCAGAAGGTGTGAAGCAAGTGGGTAATTTTGTGCGTAATTTAAAAGGGCTTCCATTAATATCTTAATTTTAGGAGTGAAAAAAATGCAACCTAAAGCTCGTATTTTACATTTACCCGTGTATCAACCGGGAAAACCCATTGACGAAGTAAAGAAAGAGTATGGACTTTCATCGGTCATCAAACTCGCATCCAATGAAAACCCATTCGGTTGTTCGCTAAAGGCCAAAGAGGCCATTATTCGCTATGTGGATAAAGTAAGTATGTACCCCGATGGAGCAAGCGTTGATTTGGCACAAGTTGTTGCCAAAACACACAGTATTGAGACGAATCAAATTGTTTTTGGTGCAGGTTCTGATGAAGTCATACTCATGATCGCACGTGCATTCTTATCTCCTGGTGATGAAACCATTATGGCGGATCGTACATTCCCGCAATATAAACACAATGCAGAAGTGGAAGGCGCAACAGTAATCGAAGTCCCATTGAAACATGGGACGCATGATTTGAATGCAATGCTTGAGCGTGTTACAAAACGGACAAAAATTATATGGGTGTGTAATCCTAACAATCCAACCAGCACGATCGTCACGAAATCAGAGGTTGAGGCATTCTTAAATCATGTTCCTTCCGAAATTATGGTCGTGTTAGATGAAGCTTATGCAGAATATATTGTAACCGAAGAATACCCCGATAGCTTATCTCTTTTAAGAAATTACCCCAATGTAGTCATTCTTCGTACTTTTTCAAAAGCATACGGGCTTGCAAGCTTGCGTATAGGATATGGAATCGGTCGCCCTGAAATCATTCGCTCCATTAACCAAGTACGAGAACCTTTTAACACAACAGGATTTGCACAGATTGCAGCCATAGCAGCAATGGAAGATCATCAATTTTTGGAGCAATGCCGTCAAGTAAATGCGGAAGGGATCGCTTACCTTACAAGTCAATTAGATCGTCTTGGGTTAACTTATTTTCCTGCGCATGGGAATTTCATTCTTATCGATACGTTTCGAGATGCAAAAATTGTTTATGAACAACTGCTTCGTAAAGGTATCATTGTTAGAGGTGGTCATACAGCTTCGATCGGGTTTCCGACGATGATCCGCGTTACCGTTGGAAGCTCGGAACAAAACAAAGCGTTTATTGAAACTTTAGAGACAGTTATTAATAACGTGGCTGTAGATACCAAATGATGAAAATAGCGATCTTAGGTGTTGGACTTATTGGAGGTTCATTAGCGCTCTGTTTTAAGGGTAAACCCAACATTCATGTTATAGGACATTCCCCTAATCCATTATCTATAGAAAAATATCTACTGCGTGGAGTTGTGGATGAAGGTACAACTTCTTTATCAGCTGCAGTAGAAGATGCTGATGTTATCTTTGTTTGTGTACCGGTTGGTTTGATGAGTCAATATTTGCAATTGATTTCCGAATGCCGACTAAAATCAGGGGCAATTATTACCGATGTCGGAAGTACGAAAGCAGAAATCGTGAGTATGGCAAGTACATACCGCTTCAGCGATGCTGTTTTTATTGGCGGACACCCAATGGCAGGGAAGGAACGTTCAGGAGTTGAAGCAGCAACATCAAAGCTTTTTGTGAATGCATTCTATGTTCTCACGCCAACGCAGGACACACCTCAGAAGCAATATGATTCATTGGTTGAATTATTGGCACTAACTCATGCTAATATTGTTACAATCGAAGCAGAATTGCATGATGAGATTGTCGGAGCTGTAAGTCATCTTCCACATATTATTGCCGCTATGTTAGTAAATTTGGTAGCAGATTCAAATAAGAACAATGATTACTATGAAAAACTGGCTGCTGGTGGTTTTCGTGATATTACAAGGATTGCTTCTAGTGATCCTTACCTTTGGCGTGATGTTAGTGTGAGCAACAGAAAAGTTCTTATCTCTTTACTTCAAGAATGGACAGGGAGAACCAAACAATTTATAGAGTGGCTAGAGCAGAATGAAGTGGAGACTATGCTCAGTCAGTTTCAAATGGCATCAAAATTCCGATCTTCATTGCCTGAGCGAAGAGTGGGTGTGATGTCTACAGCATATGAATTTTATGTGGAACTTTTGGATGAACCAGGGGCCATCGGAAAATTAACAACTTTACTTGGACAAGAACAAATTAATTTGCGTAATATTGGAATTCTTGACAAGAAGCCAGGGATTTCTGGATCACTGCATTTGTCTTTTGCTAATGAAATAGAATACGAGAAAGCGAAATTATTTCTTTCCAGCAAAGGTTATCACGTACACCATTAAAATAGAAAGCGTTTAAAAAAATGTATTGACACAATGTAAACGTATACATATAATAAAAGTACAGTATGGTTTCTCTCCACTCCTATCCGATATATGGCACACTGTGCAGCCGCCAATTTGGCGGTTTTTTTTTTGCAACAACCTTCCGATTTCGTTTGAAATTTAAATAAATTTAGCAGGATTTTAAACGAAAAATCTCGAATATTACATGAGTTGATCGCAACTTTCTATTGTCAATCGGGTATAATTTTACATCCGATACAGCAACGGGGGTGGACGCAGTAAGGAGGTTAACAGATGACCGATTCCCAGCTGGTTCGAGAAATCAAAGATGGCAATGTTCAGCTTTATAAGGAACTGGTCACCCGTTATGAACGGAAGATATTACTTTTTATTTATCATATGTTAAAAAACTCTCGCATGGATCATATGGCTGAAGATATGTGCCAAGAGACCTTTTATAAAGCATACAAAAGTTTGCATTCATTCCGTGAAGTCGAGGCTTCATTCTCTACTTGGTTATATACCATTGCCAGAAATACTGTATTGAGTGAATTAAGAAAAAACCGTAATGGCAATGTATATTTAGATGATAGTGGATTTACCCCCATTACACCTAATGAAACACTTCCAGAACAAACCATTTTACGTAATGAAAAGGTGAATATGGTCAGGGATGCAATAAACAGCTTGCCTGAGAAACAACGTTCTGCACTTATTCTTAGAGAATATGACGGTATGGATTATCAAGAAATTGCGAATATTCTTGGTCAGACTGTATCTTCTGTAAAATCTTTGTTGTTTCGGGCACGGGCTAGTGTTAAAACTCAATTGGAGTCTTACGTAGGCGAACCAATCCTAGAGAAATACGAGGGGATGAATCAATAATGAGATGTGACGACATTCTTGAATTAATGGTGAATTATGATGATTTACCAGAAGGTGATTGGAGTCGTGTTCGGATTGACGAACACGTAAAAAAATGTAAAAGTTGTGCCGATGAGTTATCTTTCTGGCTTGAAAGTGCAACATTGATTCAGACTGCAACTTACTCAGATGTGTCCAATGTACAACCGAACGTTTCACTTTCGGGTAGTGTTATGGACCGAATTTATTCTGACGAAAAATGGAGAATACCTGTTAGTGAAAAATTGTACGCGATTCCTTATCGATTGAGGTTGCGTTTAACAACGTTAATTGCTAGTTTTCTTGCTCTATTCTGTTGTAGCATTGTATATTCATTATTGTCTCCCAATGGCAATGACGCTGCCAATGTTCCTTCCCCAGGTGTTTTTGGTGTCAATGCATTAGGAGGAAACGATTCGAATGATTTTTACATAAATATGGCTGAAGGACTTCCTATGGCTTCAATTGGAGAACCTTTCGTGCTCGGTTTACCTTTAGTTGAAGCTTATCCTGATTATTTTCTTGCAATTTCTTTACTTGGTCTGATTGCCGCCCTTCTAACAATGAATTGGTTTGTCAGAATACGAACATAATAGAAATTCGTTAATTTTATTTTAAATGTTTAACCCTAAACTTGACGCTGATGTTCCAGTGTCTTTTTTTTGAACAAAAAGATTTTTTACGAATATTTTTTTCAAAATCTCCAATAATGGGTAATAAAGCAACAACCATGTGGGAGGTTTGTAACGATTGAATTTAGCAGACATGCTCAGTTTCGCAGATATCCATCAATTAAACCGGATTGCGAGCTACTTCCAATGTGAATGCAGCACGAATTCAAAAAAAGATTTAATTCAATCCATATTACGCGCATTTCAACGAACGGGTTTACTAGAGCAATATTTGCAACAACTGACTATAGAGGACATTCGATTTTTAAACATTTTACTACATGAACGCAAAGAATCCTATTCGCTTGAGGAACTGCTTGCACGA
>JBILCM010000114.1:0-5655 GCA_044353165.1 Paenibacillus sp. | reverse complement strand
CTCCCTATTATACCAATAAGCGATCAGCATGAAGGAAGAAAGACTCGTCAACTCCCAAAAGCCATACAGGACGATCAAATTGTCGGATAACACAACACCCAGCATTGCCCCCATAAACAAGAGCAAATACACATAAAAATGGTGAAGCGCTTCTTTCGTTCGGGATAAATAAAAGATGGAATAAAGCACAACCAATGCGCCAATGCCGCTAATAAGAAGTGAGAAGAGCATACTTAAACCGTCCAACTGGAGGGAAAAATCGATACCTAACGATGGAATCCACGGGATCGAGGCTTGTATCATCTGCCCTTGTTGGAGAAGCGGAAAAAGTGAGAGCAAATAGGAGAAGAGCAAGATAGGGACCGGGAGAACGAACCAACCGGTATGAATGTGTCGCATTTTCCTGAAGAAACCCGGTACCAATAGTGTATAAAATAATGGAATGAGAACAATACCATGCAGCAACGACAACGCTTAACCTCCAATCACCAGCACTCCAAATGTACATTGAAATTGTCACAATTTGGAGTTTAATCCACCTTGAATAAGCCTACATTAGATAATAGTCATTATGACACAATCAAGAGGACATTGCCATGTTGTTCCCAAGTGGCACTCTAAGCATCGGATGGTGTGGGCATGCGTTGGAAGGTAGGAGTGATTGTGGTGATCACCTGTTCCCTATTGATTTGCGGATGGATTTTGGAGAGAACGATACAAATGAAACATTCGGCTCGTATACTGCAATCTCCACAAAATACACAAAAGGACGTTGCAAATGATGCAACATCCCCTTACAAATTTCACCCGCGTGAATATGTTCGTATGATCAGAAAGTGATCGATAATTTCTCGACGTTGCGTCGCAGACGCATCAATGCATCGACAAAATGATCTGGGATTAAACCTCTTTTGTCAGGTCCAACATCCAACAACAAGTTGGTGCCGCGGGAACGGGAAACCAAGTACATCCCGAGCAACTCCTCATCGCTTCTTGGTTGATCTCCTTCAACATAAAACCACTCACGACCCATCGGATCACACACTTCACCTGGCATGTAATAGTCTTTCCCTTCAATTTGTCGCCATTTCTTGTGTCCCGTGTGACTGTCTGGTAAAAATCGCTCAATCGCGATAATATCCGTCGGCCATGCCTTCGCGACATCGAATTTCGATCCATCGCCAATCCCATGATTCATCATAATAATGGCCTCAGGTTGCCACTTCGCGATCTGATCATATAATTTGTGGCGATACCCTCGGGGCAATACTTTCGGAATATCGATCCACACTTCGCCGATCTCTCCGTATTGCGTGAGCAACTCCTCCAGTTGATTCATTTGGAAGGTTTGATATTCCTCCGTTGTGAACGCATGGTCCCAGTGTGTGAATGTCGGTGTCAAGGAACCCATGAGGTGATGGTTGTCCCACGAACAATAATAAAATCCAGGCATGATGCCGTACTTACGGCATGCTTTCACAAATTCAGCCACAACATCCGTTGGGTTACCGCTGGTGCCTACATGATAATCGGTATGCTTCGAGGGCCACAAACAATGCCCCGCTACATGTTTTGTCGTCAACACCGCATATTTCATGCCCGCCTCGTAAGCAACACGAATCCATTGATCCACATCGAGTTCAAGCGGTGCATAGAATTCAGACGGTTTATCCCCTTTGGATAGTTCATCTCCATCGAACGTACTCATGCCAAAATGAATAAACATCCCATACCCTAGCGACTCCCACTTCTCCAATTGCTGTAGACTCAACCGTTGACTGCCCATAATGCGATCTGTCATTGCCTCTCAACCCCTTCTTTTGAATCAAATCTCCTTTATTATACACATTTTGGTATTATGGTACTACCAAAAATGAATGCATACCATTCCAATGACTATATTGCTATAATGATAGACAATTGGACAATACCGTTTACTTTAGGAGGCCAAGCCATGTTGAAACCTTCCGTTTTTCAACCGATAGCCATTGTGCCATCTCGCCAATTGCTTTGGACAGCATTTATCTTTTCTACACTTGTTACCATCCTAATTAACATTGTGTTCCCTTCCCCGCTACTTCTCGTCTTGTATGCAGTGCCTGTCATTCTCATTACATTAATCACCATGAATTTGTTCGTTTCGACTATAATCAATCTGATCCTCATCATCGTATGCATGTTACTAGATCCCGGCCCATTCCTGTGGACAACAACTATTATTCCCTTTATTGGCTATGTATTAATCAGCTTTGTGGTGAAACAACTTGTAGATACTTCTATGGACAATTACCGTCTGCGCCATGAATTCGAATCACTGTTTCGCGACACGATCCACGCCTTCTCATCTACGATTGATGCGAGAGACGCATACACAGCGAATCATTGCCGAAACGTTGCTCAATATGCACAGAAAACCGCAAAAATTCTGAATCTATCGGAGAAAGAGATAGACAATATTTACATTGCTGGCATTCTGCACGACACAGGGAAAATTGCGATCGCTGAGAACATCCTTAACAAGCAAGGACGACTCACCGATGAAGAATTTACTGCGATGAAGCAACATGTGAACAAAGGTTACGAAATTCTTAGCACGGTAACACATCTCGAACAACTCGGCATTCTCAAGTCCGTATTGCATCATCACGAACGCGTTGATGGACAAGGGTACCCGATGGGATTGCAAGGGGATAGCATACCGCTTGGGGCTCGAATTCTCGCCGTCTGTGATGCGTTCGATGCGATGACGACCGACCGTTCCTATCGCTTAAAGATGAGACGCGATGAAGCTATAAACCAACTCTTGGCTAACAAAGGCAGCCAATTTGATCCACAAATCGTAGATGCCTTCGTGACGATGTTAGAACGGGAACAAGTGAAGTTCCCCGTCAATCCACATCATTCATTTCAAATTTAACTTCATGAAAAGAGGAACCCTCATGCGAACCATTCAACTTGGTACCAGTCCACAACAAGTCCCTGTCATTGCGGTCGGTTGCATGCGCATCCGGTCTTTACAACCGACAGAAGCGGAACACTTCATACGCACTGCGCTTGAAGAAGGAGCGAATTTTTTTGATCATGCGGATATGTATGGCGGCGGAGATTGTGAGGAGCGTTTTGCGGCGGCGGTAGGGATGAATGAATCCATCCGAGAACAACTCATCCTCCAGTCCAAATGCGGGATTCGTAAAGGCATGTTCGATTTCTCTAAAGAACATATTGTGCATGCTGTCGATGGAAGTCTAAAGCGGTTGCGGACAGATTACCTAGATGTACTACTCCTGCATCGGCCAGATGCCCTTGTAGAACCAGAGGAAGTGGCAGAAGCGTTCGATCAACTCGAGCGTTCGGGGAAAGTGCGATATTTTGGCGTGTCCAATCAACATCCGATGCAAATCCAATTGTTGCAGAAATTCGTCAAACAACCGATCGTTGCGAATCAACTGCAATTAAGTATTACGAACGCTACGATGATTTCACAGGGGTTCAATGTGAATATGGAGAATGACGCTGCCGTTCAACGGGATGGGAATATCCTTGATTTTTGCAGACTTCACGACATTACGATCCAACCGTGGTCACCTTTCCAATATGG
This sequence comes from Paenibacillus sp., assembly GCA_044353165.1. Lineage (GTDB taxonomy): Bacteria > Bacillota > Bacilli > Paenibacillales > YIM-B00363 > JBILCM01. The sequence goes on along the minus strand of JBILCM010000114.1, from coordinate 2,057 downwards.
ATTCTTCGAAGGTGTGTTCTTGGATAACGACAAGTTCCCGGTGTTGAACAAACAGATCGATGAAATTGCACGTAAATATGAGGTCACCAATACAACCATTGCTATGGCTTGGTTATTGCGTCATCCCGCTCGCATGCAGCCCATCACGGGTACGATGAATGTGGAGCGATTGAAAGATTGCTGCAAGGCAAGTGACATTCACCTGACGCGCGAAGAATGGTATGCCATCTTCCGTGCTGCAGGGAATGTCCTTCCTTAAACCATCAGTTATTGAAACTTCTTCGGTACGGGGGAATACGGGATGGTGTTCCCCATATCTAGTAACACCTGTCGCCCGCCACTGGCTTCAATGCGATTCCGCTGGTAAGTGAATGCTTGCTGATTCACTGCATCGGGATCGCAGATGGAGCGAAGTTCTCGTTCACACATCTGAACAATGTCTTGGTATGCCTCATGTTCAGCTAAATCAATCAATTCGTCCGGGTCTGCCGCAAGGTCGAATAATTGCGGAGCGTAACCCACATAGTGCACGTATTTGTATTGATCTTTGCGGATCATGAAGTAACCTGTGCAAGAAGCAGCTGCATGATATTCACTAAACATCGTCCGATTCGGACGCGACTCTCCCCGAGCGATCGGCAACAAGGAGATGCCATCCAAGTGTTGTAGATCCTCATCCATGAGTTCTGCCCCCACCGCTTCCACGATTGTCGGGAACCCATCCACCAACGAAACCGGTACATCATTCACTACACCTTGCGGGATATCTGGCCCAGCTATAATCAGTGGAACCCCAGCGGAACCTTCATACATCGTATGTTTGAACCACATTCCATAATCTCCAAGCGTATCGCCATGATCGGATGAATAAATAATACGCGTGTTCTCGGCCAATCCACATTGCTCGATAGTTTCTACAACCGCACCCACCTGGGCATCCATAAAGCTACATAACCCGTAATAAGCGGCTACCGCTTTGCGAATGGTATGCTCATCGAATGTATCACGCATATCCATCACACGCCGAAATTCCTCCAACACGGGATGAGTTGGTCGCTCACCGATGGCATACTGCTTGGGCAAAACCACTTGGTCTAAAGGATAGAGATCATAAAATTCCTGAGGCGTAATTAATGGAAAATGAGGTGTCACGTATGAAATAAACACGGCCCATGGTTTTTCATCTGCAGACTGTGACTTCTCAAGAAAATAACGTTGGGCCTCTTCTGTAATGCCCCGGTCGTAGCGAGTGTAGGATGATTCACCGGGCCCCGCATCCACAATCTTAGCACGCATCGAAGGGCGCGGTGGCATATCCTCACGAATGAGCGAGAATAAATCGCCAATCCCGTCTACAACATGTAGCGGTATGCGCTGATCGGGAAACCCTGTATCATCCTCTGTTTTCGCATAATGAAGCTTGCCGATCGTCGTTACATGATGTCCCTGCGCGGTCAAACGATGCCCCCAACTTGGAACTTCCCCAATATAGGGCGTGCTATTATCCCAAGACTGTATTTTATGCGAATACCGCCCTGTCGCCAGGCTGGCACGAGAAGGTACACAAATCGGATGGTTGCAATACGCATTCGTGAATCGGGTTCCGCGAGCCGCGAGTCGATCCAGATGAGGCGTTCTCACCACAGGATGGCCATGACATCCCATCATCGCTTTGTTGTGTTCGTCTGAGAAAATAAATACGAGATTCATCGGTTTGGATCTTGTTGTCATAAAGTTCACTCCATCTATTTGTTTAATGAGAACAAACAAGTTTAAGAGAAAAAGAGCGTGTTCACACCCGCAAGGATGACGATACTGTAGGCGAGTTGTTGAATGCGATGAATAGGCAGTTTGTGAAACAGCTTGGTTCCTGCGAAAGCGCCGATCAGGACGAGCGGAATTCCCACCGCGCTGTACCATGCAACATCCGCAGTGAAGTCCCCTGCAATGCCGTGCATTGACAATGTGACCAATCCCATCACAATAAACGAGAGTTGCATATTAGCAATATAATTCCGCTTATCCTCATAGAGCATTAAAAAATAGACGACGAGGAA
>JBILCM010000113.1:0-5754 GCA_044353165.1 Paenibacillus sp. | reverse complement strand
GAACATAATCCTCCCGAACCGGAAACTTCAGCTGTTGTCCATGGTACCGCATCAACCAATCATCAAACCCGTTTGTGCCATGCGCCCCTTCTGAAACCAACAGCACCTTACCCGGGGACAACGTGAATAGACCCCGATCAAACAACTTATGATGCAATGAACATAACGCGATCCCATTCTCCTCCCGATCCGGCCCGCCCGCCTGATGCCACATGATATGCGCTGCTTCCACCGCCACCAACGTATGACCAAGCCGCACATTGAAGCCACACACTGCACAACAATACGCATAAGCCCGCAGCACCCTGTCCCGAAAATGCGGATCCCGAGGTCTCCTTCGAAACAACAACAAATTCAGCCCGACTCGCTCCAAAATATCTTCATGCATTGTATCCGGAAAATGTTCTTCCAGCACCTGCATCGCCAACTCTGCAATCAACGAACGATCCGACCTCAGCAATTTCAATACCTCATCCGTATAACCCACTCAATAACCGGCTTGCTCTAGCAAATCCGGATACAACGAGAGTTTGCTAAGAAACACATTCTTCAGAAAAAAAGACGGTCTATCCGCTACTTGGCAGCAGAAAACCGTCTCGGTATAAGTACAATTTCAACTCATGTTTTCATTACAACGACATCTCTTTTGGATGGGTTGCTATGGAACGATAATGACGGGACAGGGTGCGTGATGAAGTACGTTGTAACTCACACTGCCGATGATTTTCCCAACAATCGGGCCGTTGCCGCGAGAGCCCATCACAATACATCGAACGCCGGACTGCTCCGCTTCTTCACAAATCTCCTTCGCTGCATTGCCTGTTTTCTTCATCACTTGGAATGACAATCCAGCAGATTCCACCAGACTGACTGCTTCCTTCAAAGCATCCGTGGCCAATTCATCTGAATATTCACGAATTTGCTGCGCAGAAACAAATCGTTTGACATTCGAAGTTTCATAATTGGGTTGCACATTGATGAGTATTAAATCATCACCGAATGCTTTGGCCGTTTCAATGGCAAATGCTACTGCTTTCATCGCTTGTTGCGAACCGTCCGTTGGTATTAAGAGTGTTCCCATCAGTAACCACCTCTTTACTATGAATACATTTATAATAGAGGCAGTACACCTGCTTGCACAGTGAGAATTATCACACGCACGGAACTATACATCTCTTCCCGCCGATGACCGAGCGAATGAGCTCCACAGGCAATTTCGGTTTGCGATCATACGTTAAGAGCCCATTAATTTCTTGCTCGACATCCGTCAATTGTGTGTAGCAAAAACCATCGACCACCGAAGAATTCAACAAAGGTTCGACGGTCGCTTTGAGCTTCTGTAAGAAATCGTCATCATTGTCGGCTCCGGAGTAACCCCAGCCTTCCCATTCACTTTTGCGATACGCAATGCCGCCAAACTCCGAGACGATGATCGGCTGATCCTCATACACGAAGCCGCCAACGAACGTCTGTCGTTGATGCGTGCGAATCGCATGGATGGCATGCTCTGTGGTTGCATAACGCTCGGTAAGCACATCCCGATCCGCTTCATAGTCGTGCAACGTACATAGATCCGACTTCATATGCTCCCATCCGTCATTGGAGATGACGAGTCGCGTTGAATCTAATGACTTGGTCAAGTGGTACATTGCTAACGCATGCTGTTGCTCCATGGCATGTTCTCGGATCCGAGGAACTCCCCAGCTTTCATTCAGCGGCACCCACGCAATAATGGAGGGATGATTGTAATCCCGGAATATCGCTTCTTGCCATTCTTTCGCAAACCGAGTCGCATATTCGGGTGAATATTGATAAGCATTGGCAGCTTCTCCCCAGACCAACAGCCCGAGATGATCGCACCAATACAGATACCGCGGATCTTCTATCTTTTGATGTTTTCTCGCCCCATTAAATCCCATAGCCTTGGTCAACTCAACATCGCGACGAATCGCTTCATCCGATGGAGGCGTCAGATTCCCATCTGGAAAATAACCTTGGTCTAATACCATACGCAACGTATACGGTTGATGGTTCAGATGAACCCGCCCATCATGAACGCTGACTTTACGTAAACCAAAATAACTGTCCACTTGATCGAACACTCGGCCATCCCGCATCAACGTATAGCGGATTGTATAGAGATGAGGTGTCTCGGGCGACCACAAATGGGCTTGCCCGCCCCCTTCCGTATGATGCACAGCAACCGTGAGCTCTTCGTTCTTTTCCTTCAGGCGATACGTATCTTTGCAAACTCGCTGACCTGCAAAACTGATTTCGACTTGCAGATCAAGATCCTCCGAAGGATGAACATCTTCGATCACGGCTCGCAACTTCACGGCACTCTGATCAACATCGGGCGTCAATTGAACATATTGGATATGCGTTTCTTCTACGGGTTCCATCCACACCGTCTGCCAAATCCCGGTCGTGCGGGTATAAAAAATACTTTCTGAATCCTTTAACCAATACTGTTTTCCCCGAGGTAGCGTCACATCTTTGCTGTAATCTTCCGCACGAACAACGATATAATTGTCCCCGGCCACCAGCGCATCCGTTATGTCCGCGTAGAATGGGGTATGCCCCCCTGTATGTTCAATAACGCGTTCTCCATTCACCCACACCATCGCCACATAGTCCACAGCGCCAAAGTGAAGCAAGACCCGCCGGCCGTTCCAATCATCAGGTACTTGCATGCTTCGCCGGTACCATACGACATCGTGAAAATCCTTCTCCCCGATGCCGCTCAGTGGACTCTGGAAAGCAAAAGGCACCTGAATCCTCCATGCCAAAGGCACTTGTCCAAAATACCATTTGTCTTTGAAGCCAGCGCGGTCGTCATCAAATGCAAATTCCCATTCTCCGTTTAAATTGATCCAATCGTTTCTCACAAACTGTGGCCTGGGATATTCACTTCTGGCGATTTTCATCCGTATCACTCCACGATGATGAGGTGTGCATTCTTAAATCATCTGAATTTTAAAACATACGGGGTATTTGGATTGACCGGCTGCGGATGCATCAATATGCAGGGCATCTTGATCTGTATTCCAGTGTAACGGAACTTCTTTACCCATAACCGAAACATCCAATATTGTACTGCGGTAATTCCCAGATCCCTTGCTGAGTGATTTTATTTGGATCTGTCCGTCTTCAGGCCATTTTAACACAAACGCGTACAATACTGTATCCTTGAACGTAAACCGAATATCATCGGTGTTGTAAGGCGTCCGCTTCTTCTCATTGTGAGCTCCCTCTACAATTTCAGCGGAACCTTCGCCATATATTTTCCAGTGCACGGTATCGTAAATCGCTTCTCCATGGATGCTCAACCATTGGCCGATTTCTTCGAGAATGTACCGGTCTTCATCAGGTATTGTACCGTCCGCTTTAGGTCCAACGTTCAAGAGCAAGCATCCGTTCTTGCTGACGATATCAATGAAATCACAGATGATATCATTCGGATCTTTATATTCGTTGTTCTCCGTATAGCACCAAGAGTTTTTGGCGACCGATGTGTCCGTCTGCCACAACGCAGGACGAATGTTCTTCATCTGACCTCTTTCGATATCGAATACAGCGGTGCCGTACATATATGAATCCCATTTGTAGTTAATGGCTACTTCTTTTCCCCACTCGATGGCACGGTTGTAGTAGTAAGCGGCGAATTTTTTCAAATACGGCTTAAACGCCATATGCTCAATCCACCAGTCAAACCAGACGATCTGCGGCTCATATTCATCGACCAATTCGCACGTTCTGACAAGCCAATCGTTCAAAAATTCCTCATCAGGCGGGGATGCATGGATTTCATTCTTATCCAACTTCGGTCGGGCTGGTCCGTAGAAGTCCCTGTATTGCTCATCCCTTACATCGGAGTTGAATGTCATCCCACCATCATAGAACCACCAATGTTCAGCGCGGTGAGAAGACACAGAAAAAATCATATCCTTCGCAACGACTGCCTCTTTCAATTCACCTACAATGTCACGCTTAGGGCCCATATTCACTGCATTCCACTTGGAAAGTTGACTGTTGTACATCTGGAATCCATCGTGGTGCTCCGCTACCGGCATAACAAACCTAGCACCCGACTTGCTGAATAACTCTGCCCACGCTTGAGGGTCGAATTTCTCTGCTTTAAACATCGGGATAAAATCTTTGTACCCAAATTCATGCTGAGGACCGTAATGTTCTACGTGATGAGCGAACATATCCTTACCTCTGCGCACTTCGCCTTCCAGATACATTTGCCTAGCATACCATTCACTTCCAAAAGCTGGAACTGAATACACGCCCCAGTGAATGAAGATCCCAAACTTCGCATCCTTGTACCACTGAGGAATGCTGTATTGTTGAAGTGAAGTCCAATCATCTTTATATTTGCCATTGGCAATCGTCTCTTCGATTTTTTGAAGATATTGTTCAATCATGTTGCATGCATCTCCCGATTCTCATGTAAATTTGTATATTGCGCTGGGCTCTATTTCGTCTATCACTCCGAAGCCGCGAATTTACGGACAAGCTCAGGATAGAGATCGTCTGGATCGCCAACTTCTTGTTTCAGTGCAAACAATTGACGCTTGAGATCCTTCACTACATCAGCATAAGCGGCCTCTTGGTAAACATTCTTCAGTTCATAAGGATCCTTCGTCAAATCATACAATTCCCAACCCGCCGGTGTCGGCTCAGCCAATGCGCCAGTGGCATCAAGCGGCAGTCCGTAGAAGAAAATCAGCTTGTATTCCTTCGTTACGATACCATAATGAGCGGGATTGTCATGGTGTGCCATGTGCATCCAATAACGGTAATATACTTTATTCGGCCAATCCCTTACTGTATTCCCTTGCAATATTTCTCGAAAACTGCGTCCTTGCATCCCGTCAGTGGCATGCAAACCGACATAATCGAGCATGGTGGGTGCGAAATCCACGTTGCTGACGACTTCCTCCACAACAGTGCCCGGAGTAATCTCTTTAGGATAACGTATAAGCAGAGGCATCTGTAACGCTTCCGTGTAAATCCACCGCTTATCAATGTAATCATGTTCTCCCAAGAACATCCCTTGGTCTGACGTGTAGATCACAATCGTATTCTCTGTAAGCTGTTCTTGATCTAGATAATCTAGCAATCGCCCGACGCTATCGTCAATCCCCTTCACGCAGCGGAGATAATCTTTCATATATTTCTGATAAGCTGCCTTGGTTCTTCCGATCTCATCCAGGCCCGTGACATCAAGCGCTCCCGTCTTGTAACCGGGCTTACTCATCGTCTTGACCGCATTCCTGCGCGTGTTCTTCTCTGATACCGTCGTTCCGTACTCTCTTGACCCTATGGACCGATGACTCTTATCTTCCCATAAGCTATCCGGCTCCGGAAACTCCACTCCATCAAAGATAGACTCATATCGTGGATGATATTCAAAATCGTCATGAGGCGCTTTGTGATGACACATTAACATAAATGGGCGATTGCGATCGCGATGTTCGAGCCAATCTAGGCATTTATCTGTAATGATATCGGTGACATGGCCAACATATCTTTGTTTACCCGGTGCATCCTCTTTGGGAGGTCGAGCCCAATGGTATTGAGACCAGTCGAATTGTTGATTTAGGAAAGCGGGATCAAAATATTCGCCTTGTCCAGGCAACACTTCGTAATCATCAAACCCTTGGGGTTGTGTGTGGACATGCCATTTCCCAAAAACAGCCGTCTGATATCCGTTCGCTTGCATCAGTTGGGGGTACGTCATGGCAT
>JBILCM010000112.1:0-5866 GCA_044353165.1 Paenibacillus sp. | reverse complement strand
TGGCACTTTATCGACGTTGTATGGGTGTTTATCTTCACACTCGTATATCTTATGGGAAGAATGGGGTGATCCGCGATGGCAGGAACGGAACACACAGTTGAGCATGCATCAACTTCTGAATTAACAGTCCGCAGAAAACAGCGGCACGAAGGACCTAGAAACCATCTACTGACCTTCGGATTATCCATTATGCTAACAGCTCTTTCCTTCGTTGCAGTTGCCTATGCCTTAACAGAAGATTCACACGTCGAACCTTGGTTTGTGTCCTTCTTCATCGTTGGTTTGGCCATATTTCAGGCTGTTATCCAACTCGGCTTTTGGATGCATATGAAAGATAAGGGACATGGTTATGCAATTGTTGGTATTGCATTCGGATTCTTTGTAGCACTCACTTGTCTTGCAGCAGGATTGTTATGGTCTTGGTGGTAATCAATAATACCAATAAGCAATAATTACGAAATTGGCAGACGTTGCAGTTATGATCGTCTGCTTTCTTATCGAATTTGGTCTAAGGAGGTCACGATGATGTTTGGTTTGAATGGATTTAGCCTAGCGATGATGTGGAGTCCCTTAACGGCTTTCGTTTTTTTGTTGGTCATTGCTGTGTATCTTTACATTACAGGTCCGGGCCATGCCAAATGGGTACCGTCTGAGGCACCTGTTCCCCTCCTGCAGAAGATTTGGTTTGTTGGTGGAATATTTTTCTTGTATTTGGCTTTCGGGAGTCCGATCGATTTGTTAGGGCACTTAATGTTTTCATTTCATATGTTAGCTATGGCACTCGCCTACATCATAGCAGCTCCGATGTTATTAGCGGGTTTGCCTGAGTGGATGTTGCGTCCGATCGGTAAAATACCTGGGATACGCAGCTTGCGCTTTATGCTGCATCCCATCGTTACTTTGCTTCTATTCAATATTGCTTTTTCGTTATACCATGTACCTCACGTTCATGACTATATCATGACGAATTATACCGTGCATACGCTCTACTATGTGCTGTTGTTTGTGACATCGTTAATGATGTGGTTCCCCGTTATTTGTCCAGTGAAGGTGTTCGACCAACTCGAAGGATTTAAGAAGATGGGTTATATTTTTGCCAATAGTGTGTTGCTTATGCCTGCATGTGCGCTGATCATTTTCGCTGATGAGGCTATGTATGCAACATATACAGACCCAGCTATGTGGGCGATTGCCATGGGATATTGCATTCCTAATATGTCTTCAGCTGCAATCCTAGACATGTTCTCTGGACCGCAATCGCTATCTTGGATGGAACCGCTTCGGGATCAACAATTGGGCGGTGTGATGATGAAATTAATTCAGGAAGCGGTCTATGGTTCCATCCTCATCTATGTATTTAAACAATGGTATCGTAAAGAAAATCCGAAGGGTGTTGACGAAGAAAATTCGCTCGAACCTTCGCCAGCATTATTAGAGAAGTTAGGATTAAGCTCGAATCGAACGTAACGGATAACACGGATCACACGGAGCAGGTATCATTCTGCGAAGTGTGATTTTTTGTGAGTGTAGGGCAAGTCAGATACGTGACGTATGGTAAGGCTTGTGTTAAATTTAATGGGTACATATACAGAAATGAGGAGGCGAGAGCGTTGCATATACCAGACGGTATTTTAACTCCTGCAGTGTGGATGTCGACGGCTGCACTATCAGGTATTGTTCTATCACGTAGCGTACATTATTCGAATCAAAAACTTGCGCGTCGGACGGTTCCAGTGATGGGTGCCATGGCAGCGTTCTTGTTTGCAGCCCAGATGATTAATTTCCCATTGCTCGGGGCAGCGGCCTCAGGACATCTGATCGGCGGAGCGCTAAGTGCCATCTTATTTGGTTTTTGGCCTACAACACTGATTATGACGATCGTTGTTTTCATCCAAGCCTTCGTCTTTCAAGATGGGGGCATTACAGCGCTTGGCGTGAATATTTTTAACATGGCGATCTTGGCTCCTGTAGTAGCTGTTTCAATACATAAATTATTCCGAGCATGGAAAGTACCAACTTCGTTATCTGTATTCGGCGCAGCGTGGTGTTCTGTTGTTGCTGTATCACTCGCCGGTGCGTTACAGCTTGCTTTATCTGGAGTCATTCCTTTCACTACAGCTGCACCTGCATTATTGATCTGGCATGCATTGATTGGAATCGGGGAAGGGTTAATCACAGTAGCCGTACTTCCATATGCGCTTCGATCATCTCTCATGTTGGAACGCAAGGAGGTGCTTTCGTGAGCAGAACGGTATGGATTTGGATGGCCGTTTCATTGATCTTCGCAGGCATTGTTTCGAAGTTTGCATCCTCTCATCCCGATGGGTTTGAGAAGGCAGGTGAGGAAACAGGGTTTATTGAATCGGCAACCCACATCATGAGCTCACCTTTCCCTGACTACAGCATTCCCGGCTTGCCTTCATGGTTATCAGGCAGTTTAGCAGGGATTTTAGGTGTACTCATTACTTTCGGAGTTTTCATGTTGCTTGGAAAACTGTTCTCCAGAAAAATCGGATGAGAATAGGCATCGTTTATCCGCCCCTGCGAATTATTGTCTATATTTGCATGCTTTCCATTGGCGTTGCACTTGAACGTCTTGAAACAATCCTGTGTCTGATCATGGGAATGGCGCTATGGATGGTATTCGACCGTGTCTCTATCTATAATGCAAGTCGTAGAATAGGCATGCTTATTCCTATCATCCTATTTCTGTTCGTCTATTTTCCAATCGTAGATGTACATACGGGATTAGCTAAGGCAGCCATGTATTCCGGTCGTATGATCTTTGCATTGCAACTTGTCACAATGCTTCTAGACCGCATGTCTTATCCTGTTTTTTTTCAATCGTTATTGATTTTACGAATTCCATCTGTGTTCGTGGAGATGTTGCATTTTACCATGCGGTTTATCGAAGTGTTCCGTACAGAGGCGCTGAGTATGTTGTTCGGTATTCGTAGCCGAGGATTCAAAGTCAGACGGTGGTTTTCACTCTCTGCATACATGATGTTATCAAAAATTGTAGGTGCCTTAATGCAAAGGGTGTTGCGCCGTTCAGAACGTGTCTACTATGGGATGTTATCCAGAGGTTATCGCGGTATTGTGCCGACAAGATTCATGCCCGATTTTCACGGTAACGAAGTGTGGAAAGCTGCTGGGTTGTTATGTGTATTTGTGGCATTGTTTTATTGGAGCCAACTCAGTGGAGTGGAGTGATGAGCAGAACGTGAAGTCAATTTTTACATTTGATGATGTGTGTTATCAATATACGAAGGAACGCAAGGCACTGCACAATGTTACATTCGCCATCGGTAAAAATCGAAAAACAGCGATTGTGGGTTCGAATGGCGCAGGAAAGTCGACACTTGTGCTTCATCTGAACGGATTAATTTTACCGGGGTCAGGTACGGTTTCTTATAAGGGGACACCTATCACCAAACAAAATCGAGAGCAAATGACCGACCACGTAGGCATGGTGTTTCAAGATCCTGACGATCAAATTATGGCATTAAGTGTCTTTGAAGATGTCTCGTTCAGTCTAGTTCAAAAACAATTGGGACGGACCGAAGTCGAAGAGCGGACATGGTCTGCTTTGGAACGGTTACATATTGCGGATCTTGCACACCGTTCACCTCATGAACTGAGTTTCGGACAGAAGAAATTGGTTGCGATCGCGGGTGTATTGGCTGCGCAGACGGAGGCGATCGTCTTTGATGAGCCGATGGCTTTCCTTGATCCATCGGAGAAGCGTGAAATTAAGATCTTAATGGAAGAACTTGTTGCACAGGGGAGAACGGTTGTCGTCACCACCCATGACATGCAACTCATTGCTGATTGGGCAGATGATTGCATGGTTATGAAGGAAGGCCAATGTTTGGGCATGATGACTCCTCGTCAACTGTTCGCGAATAGGCAACTTATTCTTGATGCGAGACTGGATCTCCCTCCCCTGGTGGAGCTTGTCGCCTCCCTTTGGAATGAAGTTGAGGATGGAGAGATGGCATCTGATATGCCGATTCGCTTGCAAGACGTTTATCAATGGATACAACGAAACGATACGAAACAGAAGAAAGAAGGCAGAGAAGACCAATGAATAGAGATCAATTACCGTCGGAGTTTACAACTGCACTTGAAGTAGCGACTTTCGGAGAAACGATGGCGCTTATGATGCCAGAGAGTGATCGAGGCATAGAACATGTTGGACGTTTTGTGAGTTCATTCGCTGGCGCTGAAAGCAATGTAGCGATTGGTTTGGCGAGATTGGGTCACCGTGTGGGTTGGTTTGGTCGATTAGGGAATGATCCATTCGGTCGAATGGCACTCAAGGGGATCCGTGGCGAAGGCGTCGATGTGTCCAAAGCTGCATTGGCTGATGACGGACCAACGGGGTTGATGTTCAAAGAAACGTTGCGAGGGCGCACTTCAGTCTTTTATTATAGAAAATTGTCTGCAGCCAGCAGCATGAAACCACACCATCTTGATGAAAATTATATTAAGCAAGCGAAAATTTTACATGTCACAGGAATCACAGCCGCTATCAGCGAGACCGCGCGCGAAACCATATTCAGCGCGATTCACATCGCACGAAAACATGGAGTAAAAGTGAGCTTTGATCCGAATCTGCGCCTGAAACTATGGAATATTGACGAGGCTAGACCTGTTATTTTGGAACTTGCGTCACTCGCGGATTATTATTTACCTGGCCTTGATGAATTACATCTGCTTCACCAGACGGAAGATTTACAGACTATCGTAGATCAATTGCGTCAATTAAACGCGGTATGTGTTGTGAAGGGTGCTGGGGAGGAAACACTATGGGTTGGAACGAAGGAGATTGCACGCGTTCCTTATCATCCTGTAAAACGCGTTGTTGACACCGTCGGCGCGGGAGATGGCTTTTGTGCTGGATTTCTCTCGGGCGTGCTTCGCGGTTACACACCGGTGGATGCGATCCAACTCGGCAGTGTGATCGGTGCGCTCGTTGTCCAAGGACCCGGCGATTGGGAGAGCACGCCAACATGGGAAGCCGTCGAATCTGAACTTCAATTACGCAAGCATGTCGAGCGGTAATTATGAGCAAGCTGAAATTGGGAAGGATCGTAATAAATGGATCAAAAAAGCACGAAAATTAACTTGGTTGTTGCAGGGTTGTTACTAGGCATATTTGTTGGAGCTCTTGACCAAACGATTGTTGCTACAGCAATGCCGACAGTCGTATCTGAACTTGGCGGTTTCGAAACATTCGTATGGGTGTTTTCGGCGTATATGATCTCGATGGTTATTGCGACACCGATTTTCGGTAAATTATCGGATATATATGGCAGGAAAATGTTTTTCCAAATCGGGCTTGTGATTTTCCTCGTTGGCTCTGTTCTTTGCGGATTGGCTACGAACATGACAGAGTTAATTGTATTTCGAGCAATCCAGGGTATAGGCGGAGGCGCACTGATGCCGATTGCTTTCGCCGTTATTTTTGATATTTTCCCGCCAGAAAAACGCGGCAAGATGAATGGTCTGTTTGGCGCCGTATTCGGTTTGTCCAGTGTGTTCGGACCGATCTTAGGTGCTTACATTACCGATCATATCGATTGGCGATGGGTGTTCTATATTAACGTACCGATTGGTATTGTTGCGTTGGCATTTATTTATGTGGGCTATCGAGAGAATCCAAATTTACGGAAACAAAAGATTGACTGGTAGCAGCGATACTATGCTTGATGTTTGCTATTGAACTGGGCGGTACAAAAACGTACGCTTGGGGATCGCCACAAATTATGGGCTTGTTCGCACTTTTTGCTGTTAGTTTGGGTCTATTCATTGTCATCGAGCGCAAAGTGCAAGATCCCATCGTAGAGTTAAAGCTTTTCAA
>JBILCM010000111.1:0-5960 GCA_044353165.1 Paenibacillus sp. | reverse complement strand
CATCAGTCCCAAGCTTTCAACCCAATCAGAAGTTGTGGTCACGGTACCGTTCATGAGTTGGTTGAGAATGTTGGCATGAACATAAACCAACTTCGATTCTTTCTCCACGGGCGTTGAACCGTTGTCGTTCTCGAAGCCGACGGCATTAAATCCAACGAACACAGACGCATCTTGAAAAATGATCGGGTCAATCTCACCATTGAGTATTGAAATGAAGGGAATGGTGATAAATCCATCGCTTGTGCTTACGTAATCAATCAGAATTTCACCCTTGGCGCTGTCGCCCGCGACCCAATCTTGGTTTACATACTTGCTAATGTCGACCCCAGCCATCGCAGCTGCGTTGAGCGCTAAGGATGGATAAAGCGTGCCATCAGGGCCTTGAATCTTCAACCATGTTTTTCGGATCACATTGTCGGAATCAATATTGGCATTGATATGTGCCGTACGCACAACTTCGGCGAATGGCTCATACGGTGTGCGAAAACCGTATGCTGGAATGTAGTTGCCCTTCTCTACAAGCACTGATCGCGTGACATTCTCCATAATGCCGACGATCGGAAACACGATATTATCGTATTTCTTCAACGCTTCTAGCAACACTTGATCTGACGCCGAGTCGGAAGCTTCATCGAAGCTAATGTCGAAGTTGATCGAGGACGGCTCATGCCCGGGTTTGTTCACGATGTCCAGCAGTTGGGCATACACCTTGCGATCCCAAGGGAAACGACCTATCGCCTCAAGGGACATATCGTCAATACCTATGACCACGATGCGCTCATCCGGCTGGCGGCTCATGTTCTGTTGCATGTGATATCCGTTGAGCGGAAGATTCAATACATTCAACGACTGTTCCACATACACAATGACACCCAACAGCAATATCGCCAAATTTCCTAAGATAAGTCCGAATTTCAGTCTTCGATTCATACGACGCCCCCCGCCCCATACTTACGATGCAACTTGCGATGCAAACAACCCTATTATACTTCATGGATCCTCACTCGGGCGGTTTTTTTGCTCCATATATGCAAAAACCCTCGCTCCCGGAACGGATTCCGTACAACGAGGGCTGAATGTAGCTGAATGTGGACGAATTTTGTGAAAATCATGCGGTCGGAGAGATTTGAACTCTCACGCCTTGTGGGCACTGCCGCCTGAAGACAGCGTGTCTGCCGTTCCACCACGACCGCTCATTTCAATAAAATAGACAGTTGAAATTTTATCATGGGTGTGGGTAATTGTAAAGGTAGCGACCGCCAATCGCTAATATATTCATAGACAATGCCTCACGACATCCTTCCCCGCTTGCGCTTAGGCAGTTGCCATTGGTATTGGACCGACGTCCAGCGCAATACGAGCATCGTCACGAACAACACCACCAATGTCCAGTCATCTTGTGTAAATCCTAACCCGACCGTAAGCCCAGCGACAATCGACCATACTGCATACACCTCTTCGCGAAACAACAGCGGTTTGCGCCGTGTCAACACATCTCGCAGTATGCCTCCGCCGCATCCACTCAACAAAGCTGCAGCGACAATGGCTGCCAGTGGCAAATCCATGGCGCGCGCGATCAACGCACCTTGAATGGAGAATGCCGCGAGGCCGACGGCGTCGAAGAAGATCCACATTTTGAAATAACGACTCCACAATCCGGGCAGGATGTAGACGAACAAACAAGCAATTGAGGCAAGCAACAACAAATAAGGGTGCTCCCAGACGGCCACGCGCGTGTCCAACACAATCACATCGCGCATGATGCCCCCGCCGAACGACGTAACCAAACCAATGATCCACACACCCAGCACATCATAGTCTTCTTCCATCGCAGACATCGCGCCGCTCATGGCGAAAGCGATGATCCCAATCCAAGCCAATACATCCCAACCAAACAACGTGATCTTGCTCCTTTGCGCTTCACGCAGTCATTGAATTCAGTATACTCATGCCTCCGTAGGCTGCACATACGAAGGATCCATAAAGAAAATTTCCCATTGATGTCCGTCGAGATCCGCGAAGCTTCGCTGATACATGAACCCATGATCCATCGGCTCACCATATTGAACAGCGCCTGCCGCCATCGCTTGATCGACGAGCGCATCTACTTCCGCACGCGTATTCACACTTAACGCAATCAACACTTCAGTCGTCTGGGTCGCATCCGCAATCGGTTGAACGTGAAGCCTACGGCCTCAAAGAATGCCATCGATCGCGGCAAATCGCGCACCGACATATTCACGAAGATGTTCTGCACCTTGAATGTCATCATTCTTCCCCTTTCGTTGTTGCGTGTCGCTTCACTCCGTTGGGATTGGCTCTAACGGTTTGGCGTTCCCATAGGTCGTAAGTTCACGCGAAGTCGGTGCTGCCCATTGGGCCGCATTGGCAATCACGCGCTGCACTTCCGCTTGGTAGTATGTCGGATACGTCTCGTGCCCAGGTCTGAAGTAGAAAATTTTCCCTTGCCCTCGCAGGAAGCAACAACCGCTGCGGAATACCTCACCGCCTGCAAACCAACTGGCAAACACGAGCGTATCCGGCTGTGGAATATCGAAAAATTCCCCATACATTTCCTCATGCGCGATCTCAAAATATGCCCCGATGCCTTCAGCAATCGGATGCCCAGGCGACAACACCCAGATGCGCTCCTTCTCGCCCGCCTCACGCCACTTGAGATTACAGGTTGTGCCCATCAGTTTCTTGAATATCTTTGAAAAATGTCCCGAATGCAACACGATTAGCCCCATCCCAGACAGCACACGCGCATGCACTCTCTCAACGACGCTGTCTTGCACCTCTTGATGCGCCGTATGTCCCCACCAGATCAGAACGTCGGTATGCTGTAAAACCTCATCTGTCAACCCATGCTCAGGCTCATCAAGTGTAGCGATGCGCACCTCGAAGCGATCATCGAAGCTTTGGGCGATTGCGGCGTGAATCCCGTCAGGGTATACGGCCTGCACCGCAGCATTACGCTTCTCATGACGGAATTCGTTCCAGATGGTCACCCGCAATTTGTCAGTCTTATTCATGTCCAAAGGATGTCACACTCCATTCCTCCAAATTCTAACTGGAATTTGATTGCAGGTCAAAGCCAAACAATCGCACAGGCATGATATAATTGAAGCAGAAAACACTGCGGAGGCATTCACCTTGACCCCCTTGACCCCATCGCCGATCGTCATTCCCAAGATGTCATTATCCATCCCTCTTATATACGGACATTACCGCCGTGTCGCACCGGGTTGGTCGTACCATGATCACCATCATACCACTTTCGAATGGCTTTACTGTGTCGAGGGCAGTGTCATCGAGTGGGTGAAAGATGAGCCGTATAGACTGCAAACAGGCGATTGGCTGTTACTAAAGCCTGGTGTTCGCCATAGCACGTTGAATGATTCAGCACAAGATTTCGCTTATGTATCCATCAGTTTCGATACGGAAGATCCCGAGTTGCGCAGCCGCTTATGGGCAACACCGCTGATCCATGTAACCTCGAACCATGCCGATGCTCTCCGATTCCAACATTTTTCATCGGACTTGCTTTCTTGGTTGACTGTGGCGGCAACGGAGGGCACACTTCAAGGCGCGCATGAATCGGAGATGCTGCTCTCGCCTGAACGGCGGTTGTCGTTCATCTCGCTCATGCTGCATCTTGTGATGACGTGGGTGAGCTCGCTAGATACCGCGCCTGTGGATGCGAGGAACATCACCGCGCATGAGGCTGCGTTCGCGCACAGTGTAGCGCGCTTGCTCGAGGCACAACACAGCAAGGTGTTGCTCGTCAGCGAGCTGGCTGCCCAGTTTCACGTCAGCCGCAACCACCTTAGCCGCATCTTTGCGAAGGTATATAGCATGTCGCCGCGGCAGTATCTCTCCATCTTGCAGATGCGCAAGGCGAAAGAATTGCTCATCCACACGCCGATGTCGGTGGAACAGATCGCGATTGAGCTCGGATTCGCATCGCTTAGCCACTTCAGCCGGCAGTTCAAGCGCTGGAGCGGAATCAGCCCGAAGCAGTTCCGCCCTACCCTTTCCTCTGAATCCATATTGTGAAACATCACATTTGATCAAATTTTTCATTCATTTGGGTATCGTTCTGACTTCACATCATCGATTATGATCAAGTCATCATGAAATGGAAGAGGATGTGTGAGGATTGAGTTATATTCTAACGAAAGAACAGCTCTCATTCTATAATGAAAATCGTTATGTGTTGCTTAAAGGAGTGGTACCTCCGGACGCCGTAGATTTGGCACGCAAGGTGTTGGAGCGTTGGGTCGATGATACGATTGTCCGATGGTTCACGGAAGGCTTGCTGAATACGACATGTGCGGAGATCGATTTCGAACGCCGCCTCGTCGTGGCATGGAATTTGGCAGGGAAGCCGATGTATCTCCGCAGCCCACGCAGGGATTTGGTCAGCCCGTATATGTATGAATTTCTCAAACATCCGGTGTTTGTCGATATCGCGGCAGACTTGCTGGACACCGATGAAGTGTCGGTGCATGGCATCTTCAACGCGCGGCCGAAATTGCCTGATCAGAAGTGGACAGACACCCCATGGCACCAAGATGCGCAATATTACCGCGATGCAGAGCATCGGCATGTCGTCTCAATGTGGATGCCGCTGCAACGAGTCACAGAGTTCAACAGTTGCTTGCAGATGGCGCCTGGTTTCTTCAAGGACAAGTTGCTTGATGCCACATTGGATGAAGTGAGCGGGTTTGTCGGCTTGCCGAAGGAAGAAGCAAGTACGTTGCAAGGCGTATCGATCGAGATGGACCCCGGTGACGTCGTCATCTTCGATCACATGATTCCCCATCGCGCGCTGTCGAATCATTCGGATGCCGTCCGCTGGTCCATGGACATTCGCTTTGAAGCGACGGATGTGGTTACGGACTCCGGCAAGAAACAAGGGTTCGTGGCGCGCAGTGCACGCAATCCTCAATCTGTCACGACTTATCGGGATTGGCTCCGCAAGTGGGACAGAATTCCTCCAGGAAGCTACTGAGCGATCAAGTACACGGCGAATGCCGTAAATCCGACCGAGAGCACTTGCGTGAGTAGGGGACTTCTCATCTTCCCCGTGATCCATGCACCCACCCATCCTCCGACGACCGCACCAGGTGTGAGCGCAAGTGTGCTCATCAAGTGGACTTCGCCGAGCACCATTTTCGTTGAGGCGCCTACTAAGGCTGTAAGAAACACGACCAACATCGAAGTGGCGGTCGCTACGTGCGGTGGATATGCGAACAAGATGAGCATCAGGGGGACCATGAGAGCTCCCCCGCCAATACCGAACAATCCAGAGACGAGCCCCACGCAAACACCAATCAACAGGATGGGCCACACACCATATTGATAGCGATGCACGTGTCCGTGCGTGTCCGTGTATTCACGTTTGACCCTCCAGTTGATGTTTAGCGGTCGGAGCCAATGACGGCTCGCGATCAATCCTGCCATGACGAGTAAGAAAATGCCAAATAACAATTCGAACGTTGCCGGTTGGAATGCCGATGTCCACATCGAACCAACGATCGTCATCGGTCCGCTTGTTGCAAAAAACAGCAAAGCAGCGCGGACATCCACACGTTGTTGCGAATAAAACTTGATGAGCGAAAAGAAAGACGAAAAGACGATGACCGTCATCGAAGTTCCCACGGCTTGCGCAATCGACAGGGGCGTCTCTATGACGAACGGCGACAAATAATAAAGCGCTGGTACAATCACCACGCCCCCGCCTAACCCAAGCACACTGCCAATGAATGCAGCACAAAACCCAACCACTGTCCATAACGCCATTATGACAATTTCCATCGTATCCATCCCTACTTCATTCACCCGTTGCCCATGGTTGTGTGGTCGTCTGCACCGGTTCTTTCTTCAGGATCGACTCTTGTAATTTCAGATTCAGGTAATGATCTTGAGCAGCCTCTGCCAAACTATAAAAACTT
>JBILCM010000110.1:0-6171 GCA_044353165.1 Paenibacillus sp. | reverse complement strand
GCCCGAGCAATTGAATGAGCCACAGCGTCATTATGAGCCAAGGCCATTGGAGAAAGATCGCCAACAATGCAACGATGACGATACCGACTTGATTGCTTCTTACGAGGGGGAGAGGAATCTCCTGCATATATATCCAACCTTTCGCATCGGAATTGTATTTATTTTAACGTATTTTCGTTGCGGTGGCTAGTTTATTTTTCGTGCGATATAATTTGGATAATTCACTACAAAGAGGATACGTACATGTGGTTTCAAAAATATCGAACAACTTGGCTGGCGATTGCGGGCACCCTGATTTTTTTGTTAGTTATTCCTGCGCCATTCTTCCTCTACCAGCCGGGGTCGGTCGAGTTGTTACGTTCGCGGATCACGGTAGAAAATGGGGTTAAATCAGAAATTGGCGGCCTTCATCTGACGACCGTCATGTCGGTGAAATCCCTGAATATGGCATACCTTCTCTACGGCTTGATCGCACCCAGCGTTGAAGTTATCCCAGCTCGCGATATTAAAGGGGATCTATCGGATGCAGAGTATGCGGCGTTGCTTCGGCATGCGATGGCCAGTTCTCAGCAATCCGCGGTTTATGCTGGGTTGCAAGCGGCGGGTCAAGAGGCAACGGTCATTCGTGATGGTGTGTTCATCCGCGGTGTGCTGCCGGTATCGAAAGCGAAGGGCATTCTTGCCCCTGGGGATTTGATTACACATGCAGATGAAGTGCCTGTCACGACCGTAGAGCAGTTTAATGCCTACATTGCTGAACACAAGAAAGAAGGGGACACCGTACAGGTGACCTCAACACATGGGGATGTGCAACAAATTGAGCAAGTGCCCATCATTCAGCTGGCCAGTGGCAGAAGGGGTGTGGGCATTACGGTGGAGAATGCCATCACGGTGCAATCAAGCACGGATGTGACGTTGCAGGTTGATGAAATCGGCGGTCCGTCAGCAGGTCTTATGTTTGCGTTGGAAATCGTCGATCAAGCAACTCCAGGGAACTTAACACAAGGATATGTGATCGCAGGCACAGGAACGATGAACGTTGAAGGCGAGGTAGGCCAAGTTGGCGGGATTCGTCATAAATTGGCAGCAGCTGAACGTTCTGGCATTGAAATTTTCTTCGTTCCAGCAGATCGGACCCCGACCGATAAGAACGAGAAGGATGCGCGGGCAGAAATAAAAAAGCGAGGGTATTCATTACAATTGGTGCCTGTACATACACTGAATGAGGCCATTCTGTATTTGGAGAAGTTGACGCCCAAAAAAATCCAGCAAAGGGATGAAGGAAATTCATGAAACAACAAGCACCCGATAAAGTCTCGCAGTTGGTCCGACAACTGGTCGACTACACTCCGCCTCGGGGCATTGAAATCGGGGATTTGATTGAACGCGTTGGCAAAGAAGGGCTGCTCATCACCATTATGGTGCTCACCTTCCCCTTCTTGCTCCCCGTGTCGATTCCAGGGACGAGCACACCTTTCGGCACCTTGATCGTGCTCATCTGCATCAGCATTCTCACCCACAAGACGTTAAGATTACCGCGAAAGTTAAGTTCACTTCGCATTCAGCAACGACACATGCTCATGATTGCCAACCGTGCGGCCAACGTGCTAGAAAAGATGGAACAGTGGTCAAAACCTCGACTGCATGGCCTGACATCATCTAGGGCGATTTGTAACGTGCATGCGGTAGGGATTATTCTGAACGCTTTATGTATGATGCTTCCACTGCCGTTGCCTTTCTCGAATGCTATCCCTGCGTATGGGATCGTCTTTCTTTCCTTGGGACTGCTTCGCAAAGATGGCGTCATGATCGGACTAGGGTATTTGATGTTGATTGCAATTCTTATTTATTTGACCGTAATCTACATGGTTGGAGCCGCGGGTATTCGGAGTCTTCTCGATTTTTGGTCCTTATGAAGCAGGAAAGTCAGGAGGGAGTTCAATGGCGAATACAGCTATCATTGCGGGAGCGACGGGTTTGGTTGGGCGTGAGTTGGTCGATCTCCTCTTACATGGCGACGATTTTGACCAAGTGATTGTACTCGTCAGAAGATCGCTACAGCGCAATCATCCGAAATTAACGGAATACATTGTCGATTTTGACCAACTCGAACAAGCGGTATCCGATCAGATCTGGCATGATGCTTCTGTATTCTGTGCGCTCGGCACGACAATGAAGCAAGCGGGAACGAAGGACAATTTTCGCCGGGTCGATTATGATTATCCTCTAGCGCTGGCCCGAATTGCAAAAAGACACCAAGCGAAGCAATTCGTGATTGTTACAGCCATAGGTGCAGATGCGAAATCGATGGTTTTCTATAGTCGCGTGAAAGGTGAACTCGAGGTACAGCTACAGGCGTTGCAATTGAAGTCCCTCTCGATTTTGCGTCCATCGTTACTGGTAGGTCACCGGCAAGAACAACGCATCGGGGAGCAAGTGGCTAATCAAGTGGCGGGGTGGCTATCCTTCATCTTCGCGGGTCCGCTTCAGCCATACAAACCCGTTCCCGGCAGAACCGTTGCTATGGCCATGGAACGGATTGCGAGATCAGTGCGCAGTGGCACACGGTTTTATACATCGGCACAATGGTTTGATTAGGTTTATTGAGTAACAAGCTGCCGTCGGTAGATGCTTGGCGAACACCCGAAAGTGTGCTTGAACAGCTTGTTGAAGAAGCTTACGTCATCAAAACCAACCGCTTGTGCTACCACGATCACCTTGTCTTGGCTTTGCAACAACAATTCTGCCGCATGACGAATGCGGATGTCGTTGCGAAATTCAATGAAGGTGCGCCCCGTATACAGCTTGAATTTCGCTGAGAATGCGGACGGGCTCATGCCGCACAGCTGACTCATCTGTTGCAAAGTAAGTGGTTTCGCATAATGATGGCGTATAAATTGACAGACGTGCATCATCGCTTTCTCGTCATTCGCCAAGCTAGACACTGGAGATTGCTCAGATGCGGCATAACAGCGACTGAGAAACACGAACATTTCTAATAACTTCGTCTTGGTGAGAATTTCGTAACCGAGGCGTTTCTCCCGGAATTCCATGCGAAGGCGGTCGAGCATGGCCTTCATCTCCAATTGTTCGAGCGGCTGCAAGCGAAGATGCGATCGAAAATGCACCGAGCCGCGCAGGAACGGTTCTACATAATAGAAATCTACGAACGGTGTTACAGCGGACATCGCCGTAATCTCGTGTGCCAATAGGGACGATTGAAACAACACATTATAAACGATGAGGCTGTCTCCATCCGCCACCCAATAGGCGTGCTCCTCATCCGGTTCAATGACAAATACATCGCCCTCGGCAATGTTGTAGTCCTGACCGCGATACACATGGCGCCCAGAACCTCCAGCAATGTAGGCCATCTCGACAAATTCATGCGAGTGTGGAGGCACTGGGCGCTGCGCATCAACAATGGCAATGGCCGTATGGAAAGGGAATGCGTCGCTTTCAAGGTATTTGGTGCTGTTGAAACGCGTCACGATCCCTTGTCCCCCTGGCGTTGTTTATAGACTTGATAACTGCATTATACTCTTGCGACGAGCGGGAATAAACCGCCGCGCAACGGTTCATTCTCTTGCAGGTTTAATCCATTCGTGCAAATGTGCGATTTGCCATTATACGTCGTGCCGTCGCGCATGTAGATGTTCGCAAGCACGCGGCGAGGCTTGTCGGACATATTCGCATGACCGTAATGGAACGTCAGTCCATTATGGAACGTGCAGGAGCCTGCCTTGAGCGGCACTTTCACAGGTTTTCGATTCGCGATATCTGTATCTTTGACATATTCAAAAATATCTTGCGGATCAGATAAAGATATCCCCGTCAGTTTGCCAATTTTGTGAGATCCCGGCACGAACATCATGCAGCCGTTATGTTCATCCACATCTTGTACAGGAATCCATGCGGATAAGGCGCCAGGCTCAGTCATCGGCCAGTATGGAAAATCTTGATGCCAAGGGGTTGGTTTGGAATCTTCCGGCATTTTCCACAAAGCGTGGTCATGGAACAAACGAACCCCCTCCCATTGGGACAACTCCATTGCGATTCGTGCGAGCTTCGGGTGGAACGAGAATTTGGCCATGCCGCCGTGGTCGCGCCATGTATTGACTTTCTGGTTCAACACACGATAGTAGTTGCCATTCTTTCTATCGGTTTTTTGTCCGAGACCCTCCTCAATCTGCATGGCTTCGTCCATCGTTTCTGCGAGTTCTGCTATTTCTTCGGGCGTGAGTACATCATCGATCTGGACAAATCCATTTTCATGGTAAAAATCAATTTTTTCTTGCGATACCAAGCGGTTGCTTGTTTGTGAAGTCATGGCGAATCCGCCTCCTTTTCTAAACAATACCACGCCGGCGATGCTTGTGACTTGGTGGATTTTACGCAGTTCAAAGGCGTTTTTGTAATGAACAGTGTTGCGTGTGCAAGCGGTGCCATGCTACGATACGGATGGAGGCGGGATACGCCATGCATAAGTTTGAAGCGGAATTTAGCAACCTGGTGCGAGCGTTTCGCAAACGGCACATGGGTAAGGGACCTAGCCACATTCGCACGACGTTCTGCAAACATTGGGCGATCTGTGAATTGGAAGGGAATTTATCGCCCGTGGAGAAGTTTATCGCCACCCACGAAGATGGAAAACCGATGTTGCGCGCGGCGCGCACAGAGATGGTGAAATCGCTTTATAAGAAGCATCCCCCCGTTGAGATGGAACAATTGCTTGGGGCGAAGTTTCTTGATTTGTTCGTGGACATTGACATTGATCGAGATGTAGCCATGTCGATCTTCGTCTTCGATCAAGATTTAGAGAAGAAGTTTCTTGACGAGGGAAACTAACGATAATCTCATGACATGAATGGTTGGCACTTAGCAGCGACCCTGCCCAAGACGAACCGCTCACAACAACCTGCGATCGATGCATCGCATGGGGTTACGTGTGCGGTTTTTTGTTGTGTCGATGACGGTATCGCACTTGAATGGAGGAAAATGTGACATGGGGAAAACAAAACACGATGGGCCGATGGCGTTACCGCTAAAACCTGACCCGAAACTATGGGTCAGTCCGATCCCGTTCGGGCTTGGCAAGGTGAAGCCGCATCATATCCGCGACACGATCAAGGTCGCATGGGAAAATCGCGACAATCTCGCGTACGCGGGACGCATTCTGACGCAAGGCGTCTGCGACGGCTGCGCGCTGGGTGTGTCTGGTCTGTATGACCAGACGTTGCAAGGGCCGCATCTGTGCACAACGCGGCTCAATGTGTTGCGGCTCAATACGATGCCGGCGATCAAACCCGATGTGCTGCACAGCGACATCGCTCAATTGAGCAAACTCAGCAGCGCCGAGTTGCGCAAGTTGGGCCGCATCCCGTATCCGTTGCGGCGACGTCCGGGTGAGCGTCATTTCACGCGACTGACATGGGATGAGGCGCTCGACACCATCGCAGCGAAAATACGTCAGACGCATCCAAAACAATTGGCATTCTTCTTGACGGCTCGCGGCATTACGAACGAAGTGTATTATACCGCGGGCAAAGTTGCCCGATTGCTCGGGACGAATAATATAGACAACGCCTCGCGAATTTGCCATTCGCCAAGCAAGACCGCATTGAAGCGATCGCTTGGAATTGGCGCCTCGAGCTGCAATTACCAAGATTGGATCGGAACGGATGTCATCGTATTCTGGGGTTCGGTGGCTGCCAACAACCAACCGGTATCGACCAAATATATGTACGCCGCCAAACGGCAAGGCACGCGTATTATCATGATCAATCCATACCGCGAACCGTCGATGGAGAATTATTGGATTCCCTCGATTCCGGACAGCGCCCTGTTTGGGACAAAGTTGGTGGATGACGTCTTCCAGGTCAATATCGGCGGCGATATCGCCTTCATGAACGGTGTGATGAAATGTTGGTTTGAGATGGAAGAGCAGCAACCCGGTTCAGCGATCGACCATGAATTTGTGCGAAAACATACTCATGGGTTGGAGGCACTTCAAGCGCACGTGAAGGAACAGACGTGGGAGCAGCTGGAAGACTCATCCGGCGCCACAAGATTCCGGATGCGCGAGTTCGCGGCTTTGCTAGCAGGCGCCAAGTCCGGTGTATTCATCTGGTCCATGGGACTGACACAGCATCGCTTCGGTACGGACAACAT
>JBILCM010000041.1:0-19527 GCA_044353165.1 Paenibacillus sp. | reverse complement strand
ACTTGATTCTGATCTTCCGCCACCCCAAAGCGAAATTTAGATACTCCAAGCAACTGTGTCACTTCTTCTGTGCCAATTTCAAACTTGCGAGTAGGGTCAACGACGACCGATTTCACGGTCTTGCGGCACAATGATGCAATCTGTTGTTCAAGATTTCGCACACCCGCCTCACGCGTGTATTCGCGAATGACCTTCAACATTGCTGTCTGGGTAACTTGAAACTGATCTTCCGTTAAACCGTGATCGCTGCGCTGTTTCGGCAGTAAATATTGCTGTGCAATACGCAATTTCTCCCACTCGGTGTAACCCGGAAGATAAATAATTTCCATGCGGTCAAGCAATGGTCTTGAGATTGAGTGAAGGGCATTCGCTGTCGTAATAAACATGACCTTAGATAAGTCAAACGGCAGCTCAATGTAATGGTCACTAAAGGTATTGTTCTGTTCAGGATCTAACACCTCTAATAAAGCAGAAGCAGGGTCACCGCGAAAATCCATCGCCATCTTGTCTATTTCATCCAACAAAAAAACAGGGTTGTTACTTCCTGAATTTTTCAAACCTTGGATGATTCGACCCGGCATTGCACCCACATACGTTCGGCGATGGCCTCGTATTTCTGCTTCATCTCGAACACCACCTAGTGAAATCCGCACGAACTGTCGACCGAGTGATTTTGCGATCGATCGCGCTAGCGAAGTTTTACCTACCCCAGGAGGTCCGACGAAACAGAGAATGGGTCCTTTCAATTTATTTACAAGCTTTTGAACTGCGAGGTATTCAATTACACGTTCTTTCGCCTTATCCATTCCATAATGGTCTGCCTCAAGAATGCGTTCAGCTTTGTCCAAATCCAGATCATCAACCGTCGAATGATGCCAAGGTAATGTCAACAACCAATCAATATAATTTCTTATGACACTGCCTTCTGCGGAAGACGCCGGCATCCGTTCCAATCGTTCGATTTCCTTACTAACGCGCTCAGCGACTTTCTCAGGGACATCGGTGGTGTTCAGTTGGGTGCGAAGTTCGTCACTTTCACCAAAACGACCTTCCTTCTCGCCCAATTCTTTCTGGATTGCTTTCATTTGCTCGCGTAGGTAGTATTCTTTCTGGGTTTTTTCCATTTGTTTCTTCACGCGTTGATTGATTTTACGTTCCAATTCAAGCACTTCGCGCTCATTGTTGAGAAAATCAAGCAATTTCCCCAGGCGTAATCGAACGTCAACCGTTTCTAAAATTTCTTGTTTGTCTTTGATTCGTAGTGAAAGGTGACTGCAAATCACGTCTGCAAGTCTTCCCGGCTCATCAATATCTGATACTGCAGCCAATGTCTCTGGCGTAATCTTCTTGGACAAATGGATATAGTTCTCAAACTGATTGAGCACCGAACGCATCAACGCATCGATCTCAGAGTCTTGAATTTCTTGTTCTGGCAATTCATGAACGATCACTTCGTAGTACTCTGTATTCGCGACATACTCTGCAATTTGCGCTCTCATCACGCCTTCAACAAGCACCCGAATCGTTCCATTGGGCAACTTCAGCATCTGGCGAACGCGTGAAATCGTTCCAACCTGATATATGTCATCATGTAAAGGTTCTTCAATATTCATCTCCGACTGGGTGCATAGCAGAATCATATGGTCTTCGATCATTGCTCTTTCCAATGCTTTAACCGATTTTTCCCGCCCAACATCCAGATGGAGCACCATGCTCGGGTACACTAACAGGCCCCGTAAAGGCAAAAGCGGCAGGCGCCGTCCTTTAGGTTTGTTAAATCCCAACTTTGGCACCTCCAATGGTTTAACTTCAAATGGTGACTGACTAACATTCTAACAAATCAAATTTTAAATTACCAATGTGCTCACCCAGGTCCTGGATCAGCATGCAAGACCGTAATTTGGGGAACGGTGTTTTCTCTAGATATGGCTGTGGAAGGTTGCACAAACGTGTCTTTGCGCAACTGAAAAAGTTCTTCAAACAATTCATCGATATGTTCAATGGCCGCGATTTGGATGTCTGTTGATTGATTGAATTGCGATTGCCAATTTTCTTTAGGAATATAGACCTTATGAGCTCCTGCAAGCTTAGCTGCATCCACTTTCGCAACGATACCGCCTACAGGTTTCACTTTCCCATGAATACTTATTTCACCCGTCATTGCAATCCGATGATCAATTGGCTTTTGTGTAATGGCCGAGGCAATAGCAGTAGCAATGGCTATACCTGCGCTTGGACCATCAATAGGGATGCCACCAGGAAAATTAATATGCAAATCGTAATATTGAGGTTGCAAGCCAAATTTACGCAATACCGTCATTACATTGTCAATCGAACCACGCGCCATGCTTTTTCGCCGTAACGTTTTTGCACTCCCTCCCAATTGTTCTTCCTCGACAACACCCGTAAAATTAACCTTTCCCTCGCCCGGCTTCTCTGCATCCATTGCAGTGACTTCAATTTCCAACAACATACCCATAGCCGGGCCATACACGGCCAAACCGTTCACACAACCAACACCAGGCTGCTGCGGTATTCGTTTTTCCGGGCGTGGCGTCATCTGACTGCTACTAACGACCCACTCCATATCAATTTCATTGATCGTGGGTCTTTGCTCGGTCATGGCCACCCCCGCAGCAAGTTGAACCAGATTTACAGCTTCCCTGCCGTTAGTTGCATATTGCTTAATGACATGGACTGCTTTGCTGTCTGGCTCCATGCCAACTTTCCTTATGGCATGTTCTGCAATGATCCCAACCTCGTTGGGTAATAGCGGTCGAAAAAAAATTTCCATGCAACGAGATCTCAGTGCTGGAGGCAATTCTTGAGGTGATCTTGTCGTTGCACCGACCAAACGAAAATCTGCAGGCAGTCCATTCTGGAAAATGTCGTGAATATAACCAGGAATATGTGTATCCTCTGAATTGTAATAAGCGCTCTCCAAAAACACTTTTCGATCTTCCAAAACTTTGAGCAACTTATTCATCTGAATGGGGTGCAATTCTCCAATTTCATCAATAAAAAGAATGCCGCCATGCGCTTTACTTACTGCCCCAGCTTTCGGTTGCGGTATGCCGGCAACACCCATCGCACCAGCACCTTGATAGATCGGATCATGGACAGATCCAATAAGCGGATCCGCAATACCACGCTCATCAAAGCGAGCCGTTGTGGCGTCAATTTCAATAAATTTTGCGTCTTGGCGAAATGGAGAATCAGGATTCTTCTTTGCTTCCTCCAGAATTACACGTGCGGCTGCTGTTTTGCCAACGCCGGGAGGTCCATATACAATCACATGTTGTGGATTTTGGCCGCAAAGAGCCGCTTTTAGTGCGCGCAGTCCTTCTTTCTGCCCTACGATATCATCAACTCTTGTAGGGCGTGTTCTCTCAGCAAGTGGCTTCGTTAAGGAAATACTACGAAGCTTGCGAATTTTCTCCATTTCTTTTCTCGATTCACGGTCCACCGCTGCCTTGTTGGTCTGCTGGCTTCTTAACAGATTCCAAAAATATAAACCGATGACCACAGCAAAAAACACCTGGATCAGCATAAAGATCAGACTGAGTTCCATTATGATAACCCCCCTTGGTCAATACTGCCTTTCTCATTGTCAGTATTTCCTTTCAGAGGTTCATTCATCCGGTCAACTCATCGAACAATTGCAAAATAAAAAGCGCATCCACCTGTACGTGAATGCACTTCAATCATGCGAATGTTCTTATGCTTGGGAGGCATGCTTTCGCCCGGGAATTTCGCCTGTTCGATGAAATTCATCAACAATAATATTGATTTCTTTCTTTAACTCTGCGACGAGATCTTGTTCAGGAACTTTGCGAATCATTTCGCCATAACGAAACAACATCCCTTCACCGCGTGCGCCAGCTATGCCAATGTCCGCTTCCCTGGCTTCCCCTGGGCCGTTCACAGCACAACCTAGAACGGAAACCTTAATTGGAACTTTGACCTTCTCCAAATAAGCTTCCACTTCGTTGGCTACCGAGAACAAATCGATATCAAGCCGGCCGCATGTAGGACAAGAAACCAGTGTTGCCGCATTGGAAATCAGTCCGAATGTTTTGAGCAACTCCCTCGCAACCTTCACTTCTTCCACAGGATCAGCGCTCAAGCTAATTCGAACGGTAGAACCAATTCCCATATTTAGCAACACACCTAAACCAGCTGCACTTTTCACAGTTCCCGAAAACAACGTTCCTGCCTCTGTAATGCCAAGATGGAGCGGATAAGGTATTACTTGAGCGGCTTTCGTATATGCTGCGACGGCCATAGGTACATCGGATGCCTTCAAAGAGACGATGATGTCTCGAAAATCCAATTCCTCAAGTATCCCAATATGGAACAATGCGCTTTCAACCATAGCTTCTGGCGTAGGGTAACCATATTTATCAAGCAAATGTTTCTCTAGAGACCCTGCATTCACACCAATTCGAATGGGAATGCCGCGGTCTTTGCACGCTTGGACAACAGCTTCAACCCGCTCACGCCGTCCAATATTGCCTGGGTTAATTCGCACTTTGTCGATGCCGTTCTCGATCGCTTTCAATGCCAATCGATGGTCAAAATGAATGTCCGCAACGAGGGGGATCGAGATCCGCTTCTTGATTTCTTTGATCGCTTCGGCCGCTTCCTGGTTGTTTACAGTTACCCGTACCACTTGACAGCCAGCTTCCTCGAGCCGATGAATTTCAGCAACCGTTGCATCCACATTGGCCGTCTTCGTTGTGCACATACTTTGGATGATAACCTCATTGTTACCTCCGATGGTCAAGTTGCCTACCTTGACCGGACGCGTATCTTTGCGATGATACATGATCCGTTCCCCCCCAGATCGATCAATACAGCAGCTCGTTATGCACTCTCTTCTTTCTTGCTCTTCTTGTCAGCTTTTGCCAGTGTTAACATGGGCATAATCTTGTTTTGGACTACTTCTTGTGTAATTAAACAATGATTGACGTCGGTTCGTGATGGAACATCAAACATAACATCAAGCATGATGCTTTCAATGATCGCCCGCAGTCCGCGCGCGCCCGTATTGCGTTTAATTGCCTCGCTCGCTATGGCTTTCAATGCATCGGTTTCAAACTCAAGATTTACATTGTCCATCTCAAGCAATTTTTGGTATTGTTTCACCAATGCATTCTTGGGTTCCGTCAAAATCCGTATAAGCGCTTCTTCATCCAACGGCTCGAGAGATGTGATCACAGGCAAACGACCGACAAATTCCGGAATAAGTCCATACTTCAACAAGTCTTCCGGGAGAACCATGGATAAGTATTCTCCAGCTTTCAAATCCGTCTTGTTGCCATCAGCGCCAAACCCGATGACTTTCTTTCCTATGCGCCGCTTAATGATTTGCTCTAACCCATCGAATGCGCCACCGCATAAAAACAAAATGTTCGTTGTGTCAATCTGAATAAATTCCTGATGCGGATGCTTACGACCGCCTTGTGGCGGAACAGAAGCTACAGTTCCCTCCAATATTTTGAGCAAGGCTTGTTGAACACCTTCACCTGAAACATCGCGTGTGATCGAAGGATTTTCGGATTTGCGTGCCACTTTATCGATCTCATCAATGTAGATAATGCCGCGTTCCGCTTTCTCTACATCGTAATCGGCTGCTTGAATTAATTTAAGCAATATATTCTCAACATCTTCACCGACGTAACCCGCCTCCGTCAAAGAAGTTGCGTCAGCTATCGCGAAAGGTACATTCAAGATCTTAGCTAGCGTTTGTGCTAATAATGTTTTCCCGCTGCCTGTCGGACCAACAAGCATAATGTTACTCTTGGTCAGTTCAACATCTTCTGATTTGTTCTGCGTATTGATGCGCTTATAGTGGTTATATACCGCGACAGCTAAAGATTTTTTGGCTTGATCTTGTCCGATCACGTACTGATCCAAAATCGCTCGGATGTCATGTGGCTTTGGAACCTCTTTAAGGTCCAGTTCCTCTTCTTGCCCTAGCTCCTCTTCAACGATCTCCGTGCACAATTCAATACATTCATCACAAATATAAACGCCTGGACCTGCTACGAGTTTACGAACTTGGTCCTGCATTTTACCACAGAAAGAACACTTTAATTGACCCTTCTCTTCGTTGAATTTAAACATGAGCTTCCCTCCTTATTTGATGTCTCCCCGTGAAATTACTTTGTCAATGAGACCATATTGGAGCGATTCTTCTGCACTCATAAAGAAATCTCTGTCGGTGTCCTTCTCAATTTTTTCATACGGTTGATTCGTATGTGTAACATAAATCTGGTTTAATTTTTGTTTTGTCTTAATAATCCAATCGGCATGAATTTTAATGTCCGTGGCCTGTCCTCGAACACCCCCAAGCGGTTGGTGAATCATCACTTCGCTGTTGGGCAATGCATAACGTTTGCCCTTGGCACCCGCAGTAAGGAGAACCGAACCCATGCTAGCCGCCATGCCAACACAGATGGTGGACACATCAGGCTTAATATATTGCATTGTGTCGTAAATCCCCATTCCAGCGGTTACCGAACCTCCGGGAGAATTGATGTAGAGATGGATATCTTTCTCAGGATCTTCTGCTGCCAAAAACAACAACTGTGCAATGACGAGATTGGCCACATCGTCATCGATGGCGCTCCCCAAAAAGATAATGCGATCTTTCAACAGTCGAGAGTAAATATCGTAGGAGCGTTCGCCGCGATTGGTTTGTTCGACAACGATTGGCACTAAATTCATACTCAACAACCTCGTTTCTATCCGAATGGAATTGCTTTTATCTTACCACTTTCCGGAATTCATGTCATATTTGCAACAACAATTACGCTCACATTGAAGAAAAGAAGCACGTTACATAGTACACGTGCTCTGCATGAGATTCTATGTTTCGTTATTGTAACGTTGTTTTCTGACTGTTTGCCAACAAGAACTCGATCGTTTTTCGCATCGTAGCATCTTGACGGACCGTCTCTAATCGACCATTGGATGACAGAATGTTGCGGATCTCCTCGATGTCTCGTTGAAATCTTGCAGCCATCTGTTGTAGTTCTTGCTCAAATTCTTCGTCTGTTGTTTCGATACTTTCAGCTTTGGCCACGGCTTCAAGGACAAGATTCTGACGAACCCTCGCTTCGGCATTGGAGCGCATTTGCTCTCTCATGGCTTCTTGATTCTGGTTGGTATACTGGTAATACATGTCTAAATTCATACCTTGCTGACGCAATCGGTTCTCGAAATCACTGACCATCGCATCAAGTTCCGTCTCAACCATGACTTGTGGTATGTCCACTTGAGCACCCGCAGTGACTTTATCAATGACCGCTTGCTCCATTTGGTTTTGAATATCTTGTGCTTTGCGCTGTTTCAGGCGATTCTCGATGTCCACCTTAAACTCTTCGATTGTTTCGAACTCACTCACATCTTTGGCGAATTCATCGTCCAGTTCGGGCAGATTTTTGCGTTTAATGTTATGTACCTTTACTTTGAACGTTGCTGGTTTCCCCTTCAATGCTTCCGCATGGTATTCTTCAGGGAAAGTGACCTGAATATCCTTCTCTTCGCCTGCGGACATGCCGACAACCTGTTCCTCGAACCCTGGGATAAAGCTGTTCGAACCAAGGTTTAGTGAATAACTCTCGCCTTTACCGCCTTCGAAAGCTTCGCCGTCGGCAAAACCCTCGAAATCAATGACAGCCGTATCGCCAATTTGAGCAATTCCATCGTCTATTGCAACGAATTCAGCATGCCGATCTTGCAGGCGCTTCAGTTCGCCATCGATTTCCTCCGTTGACACATCCGCTTCTTTAGCTTCGACTTCTATGCCTTTGTAGTCACCGAGTTCCACTTCCGGCTTCACTTGCACTTTGGCTGTCACTTTCATCGGTTGGTTTTTCGCGAATGACTCTACATCAACCTCAGGGCGATCAATTGGATCGATTCCTGTTTCACGAACCGCTGTTATGTATACTTCCGGCAACAGGATATCCATTGCATCCTGATACAAGCTTTCTACGCCGAATCTGGATTCAAAAATTTGGCGCGGAACTTTCCCTTTGCGAAAACCGGGCACGTTCACTTTCGCTACCACTTTCTTGAAAGCTCTGTTTAATGCCTCGTTCACTTGCTCAACTTCGACCTCGATCGTCAGAACGCCAACGTTCTTCTCTATTTTCTCCCAACTAGCTTTCATTCTATGCATCCTCCAAACTTTTCGCCACAGATAACTTAACAATTATAACACATTAGCTATCGTTTTCAAGCGTTGGCACCCCTTGCCTGAACAAAGTAAGCTTTAATGTGCTTGACCGCCTTTTCCCATGATGCCATCATGGTTTGATCAATTCCATATTGCTGTTGCAATATCTTCACTGTTTTTATATCCGACCCATGAATCACTTCAGCGACACAAACATGCAGGGCTGCAGCCCAAATTCCCCGTTCTTGATCGGAAAGATTCAACAAATCTCCATATTGGGGGGTGCCGTAACAGTGAATTAAAAATTCACCCCAAGTTTGTTTTGCGAATAATGATAGCGTTGGATCGTCCCACTCTGCACAGGCGCGAACACGCTCATATATGTCTAACAAAGGATTTGGGAACTGATCGATATACAAAGGTGTTATTTCGATATCGACAGCGACGATTTCTCCTAATTTATGGAACACGATGCGGTCTTGAACACCCTGTTTCTTGAGCGTTTGCAACATTCTGAAGCTAACTGTGGGGTGCAGTGAGCGATTACGCAACAATCGAAGCAACAGTTCAGGGATACGAGAATCCTGCATGTATGAAAGTTGATCCAGCGCTAGAAGTTGTTGTTCGAAACCCCCGTGTTCTAAATCACTCAACATGCGTTGCACGTAGTCTTTATCTTGTGAAAGCCTTGATGTTACATGGTTTTGCACCAGTAGTTCTTCCTCATCCTTGTCATCTGACATTGTGTCTGCGGCATTACCGCGACTTGCTGCCTCTGGAAATTCGAGTTTCAACCATTGCATCAACATCAACCAGTGCTCATTCGTGCGTGCGTCTTCGGTGGAGCAGGCTACAAGAAATTCGAGCAATTGAACAGCGTCGCCATAAGCTTCAAGTTCCAACAGTTTTGTCAATTCGTTCTGGTAATAATCAATCGTATTGGGCAAGAGAACAATCTCCCCGCGATCGCTTTTTCCTTGCATGACACACACCCTATTTATGTAAGTTGCAACACCTTTACTCAACGTGATATTATAGCATAGTTCATCTTCTAGTTGTGTCCCAGTAGCTCAGCAGGATAGAGCAACGGCCTTCTAAGCCGTCGGTCGGGAGTTCGAATCTCTCCTGGGACGTTTCCCTTATTTTATTTATTTTACCTATTTGAGCTTGCTCATCAATTCATGGACTTCGGAGCTTGGCACAGCCAAACCAACGCGTTGATTGGCGCCATTATCCAGTATTGAAGTTGTAGCATAGATGACGCCCACCACGACCCCATCACGCTTGCGAATCACAGGACTTCCACTGTTCCCCCGATATATCGGTGCTTTCACGGCCATCACGCCTGATTTTTGGCCATCCAACAAGCGCCAAATTTCACCCTCATTCGCAATTCCATTAAATACCAATGGATTCCCAATAATATAGACAGACTCCCCGATGAAATTGGATGTTGTTTGCATCAGCGGCAACACTTCACGATCGGTTGCACCCATACTTAGAATGGCAAGATCGGTATTCGCATCCGTAATCATCACTTTCGCACGATAGGATCCCCCATCCTGAAAAATGATCTCACACTGTGCTACATCGCCAACGACATGTTCATTCGTCACAATCCAACCCGCTTCTGAAACAAGAAATCCAGTCCCTTTGCGATCATCTGCGTTCACAGTGACCACCGCTTGCTTATATACCTGCACATGTTCATCTTGTGAGAGTTGCGCCGACGTCGTTAAAAATCGGATCGCCGCTAATGAAAACACTTGTGGCACATAAGCAAGGGCACTCGCCGACAGCATCACCACAACAATAACAGCTAAATACCGCTTTAACTTTTGCGACTGCCAGAAGGGAATGTAGGGTTCCTCATGCTCTGCTGCTTCGAAGTAAGCTTCCAATTCTTCCTCGGTAAATTCCTCCTTGCGATCTTCGCTGGACAATCCCATCCCTGCCCCTCACATCCGATTTCTTGTTGAAATCGTATCACGTTTGAGGATATTTAAACAATAGGGGTCATTCTGTACCGTATAGGAAAGCATCTTCTATCGTTTGTTGCAGATTCCCAAAAGAAAGTATGTTTTCAGCAAACACGATGGTCTCTGGACGAGTAAGATTTTGCACCTCAGGAAAAGCAGTATGCAAGTTATTTTCATACCAATCCAGTTGATGATCTGCCTTGTTGGCAACGATCCGACATATTTCCAAAGTACCCTCACCTGTTTGACGGAACGTTACAATCCAACTGTCTGCCATTTCTTCCCTATGCACTTCCACCTCGGCGAAGTCCTCGTCACCGCTATAACCTAACCGTAAAAATCGAGCATCACGTATGCTGTACACTGCGAATTCCGCCTCCTTAAGCCGTCTCTATCCACATATCATCCCCGTCAGGACAGACATTTTATGCCTTGAAGAAGCATACCTTTAAACACAACATGAAGAAAGGGATGAAATTCATGTGTGGAATCACAGGATGGATCGACTGGAATAAAGATTTAATTCATTCTCCAATGATCCTGCAGAATATGACAGAATCGTTAATTGCGCGCGGACCTGACGCTTCAGGAACTTGGATTTCCGGACATTGCGCTCTCGGTCACAGGCGGTTAAGTGTCATTGATCCTGAGAATGGCGCTCAGCCCATGGTTCGTAAATATGGAGGACATCTGTTCACGATCGTTTACAATGGGGAATTGTACAACGCCTTAGAACTGCGCAAGGAATTGGAAACACGCGGCCATCGATTTCGTACGCATTGCGACACGGAAGTTTTGTTGGTGTCCTATATCGAATGGGGACGATCTGCAATCGATCGTCTGAATGGTATATTCGCATTCGCCATATGGAGTGGAAGAGAGGAAAGTCTGTTTCTTTGCCGAGACCGTGTCGGTGTCAAACCTTTGTTCTATGCATGTTCACAAGGCTTATTTCTCTTTGGCTCTGAACCGAAAGCCATATTGGCACACCCCGATTTCCGAGCTGAGATAGGTCCTGATGGATTGGCGGAAATTTTTGCTGTTGGTCCTGCTCGAACACCAGGGCACGGCATTTACCGGGATATGCATGAACTAAAACCGGGTCATTACTTGGTTTATGACCGCAATGGTCTGCGAACAAGTTGCTACTGGCAGTTGGAAGCGCGAGAACACCAAGACGATCTTGTTACCACTGCTCAGACCGTTAGAGCGCTATTGGAGGATACTGTCAATCGTCAGCTCATTTCAGATGTGCCCATCTGCACCCTCTTATCAGGAGGCCTCGATTCGAGCGCACTGACCGCATTCGCGGTACAGATGAACAAACGTCATGGAACAAAACCATTGGATACGTTTTCTGTCGATTTTGTGGACAATGATAAACATTTTGCAGCGACTGCCTTCACGCCGAACACGGACCGACCTTGGATCGAACGGATGACAGCTTGGCTTGGCACTCATCATCGTTACGTTGAACTGGAGCCATCCGATTTATTGCCCGCATTAGAGCAGGCTGTTACCGCTCGGGATTTGCCTGGGATGGCTGACATCGACGCTTCCCTGCTGCTGTTTTGCCGCGAAATCAAAAAATCTGCAACGGTTGCGCTGTCAGGAGAGGCTGCCGATGAGATTTTTGGGGGGTACCCTTGGTTTTATCGTGACGAAGCTTTATTCGCCAATACATTCCCTTGGGCTTTGCATACATCTATGCGTGCTGAGTTGCTAAAACCCGAGGTAAGGGAATGGATTCGTCCCACGGAATATGTAGAAGATCGATATGCACAAGCGCTTCAAGAAGTGCCCAGACTAACGGATGAGCTCAGTGGCCGGTCAGCCCGTATGCGAGAGATGTCATATTTGAATATAACGAGGTTTATGCCGACACTGTTGGATCGGAAAGATCGCATGAGTATGGCTGTCGGACTGGAGGTGCGCGTTCCGTTCTGTGATCACCGATTGATCGATTATGTCTTCAACATTCCATGGGAGATGAAAACGACAGGCAATCGTGAGAAAGGCATACTTCGCAAGGCGCTAGAAGGTGTGTTGCCTAACGATGTGTTATATCGCAAGAAAAGTCCTTTTCCTAAAACACACCACCCAAAATATGCTTCCGCGGTGAAAGCATCGCTTCTGAGCATCCTTGATGATCCTGCTGCGCCAATCCAACAATTGATTGATGCCCGGAAACTTCGCGAGATGATCAGTTCAGACACAGAACAGTTCAACACACCCTGGTTTGGTCAGCTGATGACCGGGCCTCAGCTCTATGCCTATTTAGCACAAGTAAATACATGGTTGAAGATGCACAAAGTGCTGATCCGTTAAAAATGTAAAGCCGAGGACGTCTGCATTATTGCAGACGTCCTCGGCTTATTACGTCAATGAAGGATTGCAAAGCACGTCCTCGGTGACTGATTTGATGCTTTTCGTGCGGTGCCAACTCAGCGAAAGTCCTCTTTAACTCGGGGATATAAAACAATGGATCATATCCGAAGCCGTGTGTCCCACGCGCCTCTCCAATAATCTGTCCCTCACATGCGCCTTCGGCATGCAGGGCAATCCCCGTTGTGGGTTGAAAGAGCACCAATGCGCACATAAATCGTGCCTGGCTCCAGATGAAATTGCCTTCCAGGTCAATATATCCCTCTGTTCGATCGGCTAATTCTCGAAGCAACTTCGTGTTGTTTGCCACATCGGATGAAGGTTCGCCTGCATATCTTGCCGACTTCACACCAGGTTCTCCGCCCAAAGCTTCGACACACAATCCCGAATCATCCGCCAGAACAGGCATACCCATCACAGAAGCTGCCATACGCGCTTTCTTCTCAGCATTGGCAGCGAAGGTTTCTCCATCTTCTTCAATTTCGGGAATTGTATTTTTTTCTACATCCAACAAACACGAGACTCGGATGCCCAAAGGGGCCAACATCTCCTGAAACTCAAGCATTTTCCCGCGATTTCGGGTTGCGATGACGATATGACTATCTTGTGGTAGCATGACTTCCTCCCGAAAAGCCAATATCTTGACCCGCAGGCCCGAGGATGGACCGCTGGATCTCGATCAGTTGTCGAATGCCGTTCTCGGTGACGTCTAGCATCTGCGTGAGTTGTTCACGAGAGAATGGCGCCTCCTCCCCTGTACCTTGCACCTCCACGAGCTTCCCTTGACGGGTCATCACTACATTCATATCCACAGTTGCCCTGCTGTCTTCCTGATAGTTTAAATCAAGGAGCACTTGATCCCCGATGATACCGACGCTTAACGCTGCGAGGTATGTTTGGAGCGGGTACTTCCGTCCTTGACTCCATACGCCCAAGCCTTGCAACTTGTGAATTGCGAATGCCAGCGCAACAAAAGCGCCTGTAATCGAAGTCGTTCTCGTTCCGCCATCCGCTTGAATGACATCACAATCCAAGGTGATGGTCCTTTCCCCTAACGCGTGTAAATCGACAACCGAGCGTAACGCTCGTCCGATGAGTCGTTGAATCTCCATCGTTCTGCCACCGAGACTGCCTTTGATCGATTCACGTTGATTCCTCACTTGGGTAGCGCGCGGAAGCATCGCATATTCCGCTGTAACCCATCCTCTTCCCTGACCTTTCATGAAAGAGGGGACCTTCTCATCGACCGTTGCGGTGCAGATCACCTTCGTTGCGCCCACTTCAATTAAGACGGAACCTTCCGCGTATGGGTTCATATGCGGGGTCATCTGCACTGTTCTTATTTCATTCCACTGACGTCCATCTGAACGTACCATCCCAAATAGCCTCCTGCAAGCGAACGCAGCTTTGTACGCTTTAAGAACTCATCTTACCAAAAGCGTTGGAAAAAATCACTCTTTGTAGAGATTCATCACATTGGGCCGAACGACGGGCTGGGCACCATAATTTTGTTCGTCCGTACCTATTGCTTGGTGTTGCCCATCGATCATGATCTGCACAGCTTGCACAGCTGTTGTATCGGCCATCGTCAGGACAACCGCTTGCAACCCTTCCCCAGGAAGCTTTCCATCCGTTGTGGTTTGACTGTTATGCAAGTCGACAATGACTTTGTCAGCCGAGACAGCAACCTCATTCACTTCAAGCCCGGGCAAGAAAACCGATTCAAGCTTTCCTGTATCTTGAGGCCCCTTAACAAGTTCAGCCATCGCCGCTTCTGCAACGTTATCCGTCCAATCCACGAGGCGCGTGACAGGCACATAATAAGCGAATGAATCCGCAGTTTCATTCATGAAATACAGGGTTACCGGAGTGGCCCTACTGTATTCAACACCTGCCGCCCGCTCCACATTAATTCCAAACTTACGAGATAGTGGTTCATCCAGCGGTGTCTTTGCAACTGGCATTTCCTTTAACCATTTGCCTTGTACCCACAGCTGAACATGATCAACCGTTGGAAAATGTGTCATCGCCCATGTCACGGCTTCAAGTATTTTCCGCTCATCTTGTTGGGGATAGTTGGTGAATGCTTGATTGAAATCAATGGTCGCTGTGCGTGTAGACGGATCGATATCGAGCGACACGACCTTCGTTCCCTCAGGCAACAATGCTCGAAAACCCGATGGTAAGAGGGAATCAACAGGCCCACCACGGACCATATATTCCAACGTCTTCGCAGCAAAACTTACAGAATCGGCTGGCAATGTAATGCCCAAAGGCGCAACATAACCATCGGCATCTTCGACATACAACATTGCCCGGAATGGGTTTGACTGCACTGCAGCTTCTGTCCCTTCGCTCACAGATGCGCTGGCAGGGGTCACTTGCGGCGGATCAATCGCAGCGGAGTCATCAGCGGCTCCTAATGAGCACCCCGTAAACATCACCAAAATAACAACGAAACTGATCCATTTCAATCCTTGCAAATTATACATCATTGACAAGCCTCCCAATCGCTTTTCTTCTATGTATACGAGCCTGCCAAGCATTTATAACCAATTTCTGCCGATTGAATGTGCAGATGGCGGGACATAATAGTGTCAATCCACCGATTGTTCGGTTTGAGAGGGGTTTGACCGTGTCAAAATTCGAAATGTATACACTCAATAGCTTCAAAGTGAAACAAGCCACCCATCATTGGCTTGGCATTCGCGGCGTGCGTATTGAAGATATCGCGCATCTGGTTTTTTTCTTGCAGCGAGACTACGTACCGAATGTAACGATGGAGCAATGCATTCACAACGTCCAACGTGTCCTGGAAAAGCGAGAAGTGCAGAACGCGGTATTGACGGGAATCCAATTGGACTTGCTCGCGGAGCAAAACCGCTTGTTCTCACCCTTGCAAGAAATGATTAAACACGATGAGGGGTTATATGGGGTCGATGAAATTTTGGCGTTATCCATCGTGAATATTTATGGAAGTATTGGATTTACAAATTATGGATACGTAGACAAAATGAAACCCGACATTCTAAGACGACTTAACGACAAACGCGACAAAGAAATTCATACGTTCTTGGACGACATCGTAGGTGCCATTGCCGCAGCAGCTTCGAGCCGACTGGCACACCGTATCGCAGAGAATAACTCGGTAAACGAAACGAACGAAGTTGAAAGTATGTTATAGTTTTTTTACGAATTGAATCTGTCCCTCTCCTTCAATATGGATCGTTCCTTGTTCCAACAAATAGATTACATGCGCCAACGTCTCAGACAGGGCAAACCGCAATTGATGCATGGACAAACGATCGCCAAACAAGGAACAACACAGTTCATAAGCCGTTATCGGCTTCGATAAGCGCTGCTCGATCAATGCCAATCTGGTCTTGTGGTGACGTTGAATGCTTCCGATGCGCTCATTGTAATTTTTGAAAGGTTCACGATGACCGGGTAACGCTTGCTCAACGGTTAATTGGCTTACATCCTGCAACGACATTAAATACGTAGCAAGCGGATTCGGATCGCCGAACGGAAGCAAGGACACATTCGGTGTAATGCCGGGCAGAACATGGTCTCCGCAGAACAATCGTTGAGTTTCTTGTTGATAAAAGCTCAGATGTCCCGCAGCATGACCCGGTGTATGTAAAGCAATATAATCTTCATCTCCCAGTTGAATGACTTCACGATCTTCGATGGACAACCAGTGCGTCGGATGGGGGGATACACGTTCAACAAAACTTTCCAAATGCATCCACATCTCATTGTGCATGCTGTGAGGCAGGCCATGTGTAATAAACAGGGAGAGAATATCGTCTGATGTTTGTGTGGCATATTCCCCCCAGAGGTGATCAGCTTGCATCCATGTTTGGTACGATAACTTTACAGGCGCATGGGTGCGTTGTTGCAACCAACCTGCGCAACCGTAATGATCGGGATGGTGGTGTGTAAGTACGATGGAACGAATATGTTCCCATCGAAAACCAAGATCGGTTATTACTGTTTCCCAAATCGCTTCTGTTTGTTGGGTATGCAGACCAGGATCCACGATGTCAAAGCCATCACGCCCTCTCACCACATAGGCATTCACCCATGGCAAAGCCGTGTAAGGCAACGGCATTTTCACTTGCCAGATATGCTCGTTGAAATTGTGAACAAAACTCAACGCAGCTCCTCCTTCCGAGCGCCTACAAGAATCAAGCGGGGTGATCGCGTCTCATCATAGGGTGATCCATCATAGTTGCCGAAGGCAGATCGAAGTTCTAAACCTGCTCGTTTGAACATCGTCTTGAATTCGTTAAACCCGTACAATTTAACTTGCTCACGATACGTTCGGGTTGATTCATGCGGCACATGGATGTCAATCCTTTTGACAACAAATCCGTTCTCAATGTGCCGATGCTCTTCAATCGTGACTTGATCTTCACGGCGAATCGAATGCGGCACCAGGTGGTTCATGATGTAGTTAGGGTTGAGAAAATCAATCACGAATTGGCCACCGATCTTGAGCAGACGACACATTTCATGAAGCACCTGTTGATTCTCAGCGTCTGTGTCAAAATATCCGAAAGAAGTGAACATATTAAAGACCGCATCAAATTGTTCCTCAAGCGGCACCTGCCGCATATCTGCACGAATCCAGCGGATCTGTTGATTAGGATCACCTGTTTTGGCCGCTTGAAGCAGTGTTTCGGATAAATCCACGCCCGTCACGTGATAACCTAGTCGTTGTAGAATGAACGAATGCCGGCCCGAGCCGCAACATAAATCCATCACGGACGCACCAGCGGGAAGCTTGAGCCAATCTGACATCGCACGAACTTCAACTTGCGCGTTCTGCAAATTACGGTGTTTATAAACAAGTAAGTAATCTTCCTGGAAACTTTGCTCATACCATGGTTCCGACATCCCTTGTACCTCCTTAGCGGTTCGTACACCATTATAGCAAAGCTTTGTTTGCATACTCAAAAACCTTCGGCATGCGGGCCGAAGGTCGAATCGAGCTTCCGTAAGATTCATCAAATGTTCAGTTCCCCGAGCCTA
The DNA here is from genome assembly GCA_044353165.1 of Paenibacillus sp. GTDB lineage: Bacteria > Bacillota > Bacilli > Paenibacillales > YIM-B00363 > JBILCM01. The sequence goes on along the minus strand of JBILCM010000041.1, from coordinate 1,938 downwards.
ATCAGCTCCACAACCGCTTGCGAACGGCCCTTCACATTTAATTTTTGCATCACATTGGATATGTGATTACGTACGGTTTTTTCACTGATGAACAGCTGCTGGGCAATATCCCTTGTCGTTTTGTCTTGAACAAGCAGTTCAAAGACTTCACGTTCGCGGTTTGTTAGCAAAAATTTATTCCTGTGATCGTCATCTTTCAAGTGCGTCACCCCTCCTTGCTCGGGATTTGGAGTTACAAGGTCCAGGGATACAGTCAACATATATTATGAAGGGGTGAAAGTGATGGTGTATTGTCGTGAAAAAATAGGCGGTTATGTAGGACCAGGAAGGAAATCCTTCCTGGTCTCAGCCATTAACGAGCGTTATGCATCGGTTGTAATCCACGATTAGATCGATTCATCCCGTCCCGATCATCCATGTTTAATGGATCCGCTTGGAATGGCGCTGTAAATATACCGCCGACAAACGCATTGAATTGTTGCACCATTGTGCGAATCGGGCGCGCGTTGTTAAATTGTTGACCGTAGGTTTGCATTTGGCTTACAAAATTACGGTCGGAACTAATATAAACACGCTGAATATTGGGAGCTTGTTGACGCACCTTGCGGTCAATTTGCTGACGCATCTTCTTGCTTAACATGTCCTGCTTTCCTTGCTTTTGTTTGGTCTCTACAGCGACATAAGCGTTCGACTCTCCAACCATAACATGAGCACGAATAATTCCTGGCAGCTGTTCAATGGTTCTTGCTGCTTTGCGGTCAACACGCACACTCTGGTTGCGATGCTGATTGTCTGTAACCCCTTGTGCACCGTAGTTCGGCGAGTTGATTTGTTTCCCTTGAACCCCATCCTGTCTATTCACCTGTGCGTCACCGCAAGCTACAAGTGACAGTACGACGGCGCCAATGATCGTGAAGCGAAATAATTTATGCAGCATGTTCACGCATCTCTCCAATCCTGAAGTAGTGGTGGAACACCTTTAGGATGCAGTCGGATGGCTTCTTTCATGCGTGGAAAATACGACATGCTTGGTGTTTGATTTTTGGGGGATACCAAGAATATAAACGTTCGGCAGTATGTTGCCATGTAAAATAACGATGCACACGTTGTATACATGCCTCGCCCATCGCCTGTGCCCTCTTTGGATCCGCAAGGATGTGATGAATTCGTTCGGCCAACAGTTTCGGGGACGGATGAACAGGAATCAAAAAACCGGTCTCTGCGTCAACGATCAGCTCTGTCATTCCACCTGATTTGGTGGCAATCACAGGCACGCCTGTCGCCATCGCTTCCACATTAACGAGTCCGAATGCTTCTTTCGCAGCTGAAGGGACGGTGACAACATCTGCAATACGAAACCAATGTTGAATATGATCATGGGGTACATAAGGGATGAACCTCACGTGATCGGTGAACCGTTGTCCTTGTTTGTGAAGCATCCGGACATAGGTTGACTTTTTATTCTGACCATAATCTTTGCCACCAACAATGATCAATAATGCATCCGGATGTTGTGCAATGACGCGCGGCATCGCATCCAATAGATGGTGAATGCCTTTCCTTGGGATGAGTCTGCCCACATAGAGGATTATTCTCCGATGTTCCAGCCCAAGTTTATTCAACCACTCTTGCCGTAACTGCGTACCTTCTACAGAAAATTTGGACACAAACTGAGACAAGTTCACGCCCAGATGATTCACTTTGATCTTTGCCGCCGCAGGACGAAATCGTTGCACTACATCAGTGCGCAGAAAACGACTGTTGACCAAAACCTGATCAGCAAGACGTAAGGCTCGCCGCAAGCGCGTAACGTCAATGTGTGCAGGAGAAAGAAATGTAGTGGAGTGCAGTGACAACCAGATTGGGATGTGCGGAAATTTACCTTTCAGTTGTTCCACAATCCGGGGACGGTTCTCAATTTGGATAAGATGCGGACGT